>SXOY01000339.1 GCA_005776545.1 Planctomycetia bacterium
AGGCTGAAGAAGGTGGCCGCAAGACCCCGTTCTTCTCTGGCTATCGCCCTCAGTTCTACTTCCGCACAACGGACGTGACCGGTGGCGTGAAGCTCGTCGGCGGCGCAGACATGTGCATGCCCGGCGACAACGTTGCGATCGAAGTTGAACTCCTTGGCGCAGTCGCCATGGAGAAGGGCCTCCGCTTCGCAATCCGCGAAGGTGGACGCACGATCGGTTCAGGCGTTGTGTCTGAAATCATCAAGTAAGTTTGATCTTCTCTCTGGTCTTTGAAATCTGAGATTTGAGATCTGAGATTTGAAATCTGAAGTAACCTGCCCCGGGTGTGAAAACATCCGGGGCAGATTTGTCGGAAAATTGCATTGGCGGAGGCGAGCTGCTGATGTAATCCTCGCCGCGGAAATGGTGGCGGAATGACTGGCTGTTGGGAGCAGCAAGTGATTCAGAGGTGGTGAAGCTGAGTGTTGTGGCGGCCTTGAAAGAGGTCGAGGCAATACAAGGCGGCACTACTTGGTGGAAAAAACCGAAAGCGAGGCACGCACGACTACTACTTGCGGCCTCGCTGTCTGTGTTGATAGCGAGAGGCATGGTCTTTCCCGGCCAGGCCTCAATTGAAAGCAGGGTTTTCACATGGCGAAGAAGAAATCTGGGGCGCGTGAGTATGTGTGGCTGCAATGTACGGAATCGGGCGATTTGAACTATCGCACCGAAATCAATACAAAGGGCGGCATCGCTGAGAAGCTGAAGGAAGGCTTCAGTAAGTATTGCCCGCGCCTCCGCAAGCATACCAAGCACCGCATCAAGCGCAAGTGATTGGCGTTGGTGCGTACTGCGAGAGCGGTACAGGCATCAGGCACTAGGCATTAGGCATCGGCAAACGCAAGAGGCGTGCGCGAGAACCTAAGAACTAGTTACAGACTTTCGGAATCGCCGAGGCTCTTGAGCTTTCGGCATCCGGGTTACGTCGGTAGCTCAGCTGGTAGAGCAGCGGATTCCAAATCCGCAGGTCGTGGGTTCGATCCCCTCCCGACGTGTTCATGGAAGCTACAAAAAATTCTGGGGTCTCAATGGGACTCTATAAGTATGGACAGGGCTACTGGGTCCGCGTGATGACCGCGGTCCTGGCAGGACTTCTCATTCTCTCTGGTGCCGCGTGGGCGGCGCGTGAAGCTGGCGCGATTGAAATTCCGGTGGCGACATATTCGCACACGCTCAGAGGTGTGACTGGCGAAATCGCCGCAAATGCAACGGTGACGGTTATTGCTGAAGGCATTAACGGGGAAGAGATCGAAGTCGGGACCGGCACGGTGATCAGTGTGCAAAAGACGCCGGAAGGCGCTGCGACAATGGAACTGAGCAAACTGGCGTTCGTCGCGGGTCAGGAAAAAGCCACGCACAAGACGCTCAAGGCCTCGAATTTCTCAGGGACAATCGCGGCAACGGTGGTCAACCCCATCTTTGAAGCTACTTATCTCACCGCAGGAATCGCGGCGGTGATCTTCCTGCTCGGTTCTATCGTGATATTTCAATATGTCGGTCGCAAGCCGGCCACTGTTGATTTTCTGATTGCGACCGACGGAGAAATGCGGAAAGTGAATTGGTCGACCAAGAAAGAAATCTACGGCTCGACCATGGTGGTGGTGACCGCAACATTCCTGATCGCCGGATTTCTCTTTGCGGTCGATTTCGGATTTTCGGGCCTCTTTAGATTGATCGGTGTGTTGAAGTAATCGGCTGATGTGTTGGAGTGCTGGCAGGTTTGATAATCCAGGCGTCAGGGCGAGATGGCTCCCCGGTTGGCGCGATAGCAATTCGGAGTTTTGATTATGTCCGATGAAACAAATGTCTCTCAATCCGCGGCAGAAACCGGCAGCCAGACTACGCCTGTCCCCGCTCCGGCTGCACCTGTCGTCGTTGCGGCTCCAGAGGCTCCAGTACGCACAGACCTGATCCCAGCAGATGAAGCGGTCCGCGCTGAAGGCATGGATTGGTTTGTGTTGCGAGTTGCTTCCAACAAAGAATCAAGCGTTCGCGACACGCTGCTCCGCAAGGTGCAGATCGAAGGCATGAAGCACCTGGTCAGCCGGATCCTGGTGCCGACCGAAAAATCAAAGACGCAAAAAGGCGGCAAGGTTCGCATCACCGAAACCAAGCTTTATCCCGGTTACGTGTTCGTCGAAATGCGCCTCGAGCCAGATGGTCGCATCCCACAGGATGTGTTCTTCCTGATCAAGGAAACCACTGGCGTGGGAGATTTCGTCGGAACTGCCGGCCGCCCGACTCCGATGAAGCAACACGAAATCGAGAAGATGTTGCAGGATTCCAAGAAGCCATCAGATGAACCAAGCTACAAGCTGACGTTTTCGAAGGGCGAACACATCAAGATCAAGGAAGGCGCGTTCGAAGGCTACGAAGGCACCGTCGATGAACTGACACCCGAAAAAGGCATGGTCAAGATTCTCGTGACCATCTTCGGCCGCCAGGCTCCGATCGATATCGAAGAATGGAAGATCGGCAAGATCAACGAAGAATAAATCGCAGCACTCCGCAGCGTGGCACCGGCATTCTTGCCGGTGTGGATTGGCCCTTCCTCTTTCTCCCCTCTTAAGCACCAGAGGTGCGCAATAGCCAAAGCCCAGGGCGAAGTCCGCGCAGCCCTGGGTACGAGGCATATTACATAAAAAGCCCTGAAGGGGCGACCTAACTGCACAACGCCCACCTCCGCGCCCAATCTAGTACAGCTCGCCCAATCACCGTGCTAGTGCCCCGAACGTAAGTTCGGCGGCGCTGATCTCCACCAAACCATGAATGTGGAGCAGCTCCACGTTTGACTGCGATACATGGATTCCGCCTCTCTGTCTCTCCGCCACCTCGCCCCATCCTCGTCGCCTCATTTTGTTCTTCTACTTCTATCTCCTAAGCACCAAGGGTGCGAAATAGCCATAGCCCAGGGCGAAGTCCGCGAAGCCCTGGGTAATCGATACATTACATAAAAAGCCCTGAAGGGGCGATCTAACAGCTCAACGCCCACCTCCGCGCCCACTCCAGTCCAGTTCGCCCAATCTTAGCGCTAGTGCCCCGAACGTGAGTTACGTAAGTTCGGCGGTGAGGACAATCATTCAAAGCTGGGTGTAGTTTCACGCTCCATGTCTAGCATTCCCCGAGTTCTTCGCCGGAGCAAAATGCAAATGAAGCGATTTCTCACCGCCATGTTTATCACCTGCTTATTTGTCGCTCTCGTGTGGGCCGCTCGCCCAGCGCCAGCAGAACCCGCCAAACCGCGAATCGCGTTCAGCGTGACATACGAAAGCCACGGCCTCAAGCCCAGCGGCGCAATCCTAGTGGGTTGGGACGATGGGCTGGTTGTATTTGCAATAAACCCGGACGAACCAGGAACAGAGCTTCAATTCGGCAAGCTCACTCAAGCGCAAATCGTTTCAGTCATCAATGATCTGAAATCGGCAGGCTTCTTTGAACAACAGATGGCGCCGGGCACGGTCCCAGACACCTCGTGCACATCGATAACTGCGAGCTGCAAAGAGAGCCTCGCCTCACACACTTGGAACGAGTCCCGCTCATTTCCGTGGGGCTCGAATATTGAGTCTGACCCCAGCTTCAAGAACTTCACAAGAATGTGGTCGATCAGTCGCAACGCCTTGGCGTTCGCACATCCCCGCGTCGGTAAACCGCTAGCAACAGATTCTGCGGCGGCAAAACGTTTCGAGGAAGCTCGGATTACATATTGGCGCGCTGATGCACCTGTTGTCGCTTTGACAAAATATGAAGAACCTCCCGTTGCAACCGATCCGCCGCTAGAAGTGCGAATAAGTCATCCCGGACCGAAGTTCGTGCTTGCTGGGCGTCTCGGTAGGCCAATCGGCGAAACTGTTACGCTTCAAGGCGTTGTTGTGGAAGGGCCATCTAAGGGCTATGACGGCGGACCCAATGTTATCGTTCAGAGAATTAACGGCCAAGCGACGCAGCAGTTCCTTCGGATTCCAATCACTCCATATTTTGGCGATTGGGGCAGCAAGGGCGGCGATCGCAAAGTGCCACTTCCAAACCTCACAATGGGCGCGTCATTTGAATTGCAGGGCTACGAAACCGGGAGATATGTGGGCATCCCTGAAGACGCATTTCAACTCGCCGGGATCATGATTCAGACCGCTGTGGGACAGTACTTTCATAGTGAGGTCATGGTAATCACTGGCGCTGCGATCGAGCCTATCCATTACGCACCATCGGAGTTCATTGATCGCGAGGCCCTGATCGAAGGTGTCGCTCGAAACAAGAATGGCCATGCCCTGATCGTCGGAGATCACTGGGAAGTTGTGCTGGATGGTCCCAAGTGGCTCTCCACTTCAGAATCAAAACCGGTCGAGGCCTTTGGTGTGGTACGAAAACTCGTCGATGGATCGTTCCGCATTGAATCAGGCGCAGAGAGCTACCACGGATTGACGAAACTCGAAGACCAGATTAATAGCGAAGTCTCACTGCGCGGCACTGGTTTTTGTTTTAACGCGCTCCCCACGTTCGAATATCGTGGAACGCAGATTGGAATTTCAAACCTCCGAGGCCCAGCCAACGCAAATTGGCCTCATGGTGAAGCAGCTCTTGTGAGTGGTCGACTTGAAAAACTGAATCAACCCGAAACTGACAAGAACGGGAATTCTTACATCTACGCAATTCGATCGGGAACGTGGAAGGCGGCTGATCCGTTACTGATTCCGGAAGTGGATGTAATGAACGTCATGAAGTACAAGCGGTAATCCAACGGATTGTCTCAACGATTTCTGACCTCAACCCCACTTGAACGTCAAAAATCCCTTTTTGCACACCCCCACAAAAATTTCGAAAATACCAATCAAAACCCTTGACAACCCAATCACAACCCTATAAACTGATCAAAACCAGCCTTATGCATCCAAACACACCCCGCATCCACAGGAAACCCGCTATGACCCAAACCACCCTCCACGCCTCCTCAGCCTCAAATGTCCTAACAAAAGAGTCAGATGGTCAGATGGCCAGGGCATCTGACATGCCGCTCATTCCTCAGATTGCCACATTGCCATGGCAATCTGACTCGAATTGTTGGCAACCTGATAGCTCCGCTCAGCACCCAGCACTTCGCCTTCTACATACCCCCGTTTCCAGGCCAAAAACGAAAGGCGCTCAGATGCTCATGCCTTTTAATGAGCACCTTTGAAAAATGTGAGCATCTTTGAATTCTCGATCCGCTTCCCCGAATCTTGAGCCAAAAACCCCAGAGGCTCAGGGGATCAGACTTTTTGCGTGAGCAGCCCCTGACCATTTTGCCATTGGTGGTTTCCGCCGATTGTGTTAGTCTGGCACACTCCGGAGTCCACCATGCCGAAAACATCACAAAAACTCATTGCCGGTGCCGCCACACTCGCACTCTGTGCTGGCTCCGCCTGCGCGACCTGGTCCATCATCATCGTCAACACCCGCACCAAAGAAGTCGGTGTCGCCTCCGCTACCTGTCTCACCAATTTCGATCTGCGAAACAACACACCTGTCCTGATCAGCGGCATCGGCGCTGCCACCGCACAGTCATTCGTTGATTCAACGGGACGCAACCGTGTCCTGATTCGTGATCGACTGATCCAGGGTGCCTCGCCGCAGTCAATGCTTGCTGAACTTGGA
>SXOY01000340.1 GCA_005776545.1 Planctomycetia bacterium
AAAAAGAAAGCGAAACGCAAGTGATGGAGTCGCATCATCCATCTCTGAAAAACGGTGAATCAAACCTGATCGGCGGCAAGTTCACATCGATCGCCGGCAACGCAATGCGTTCCACATCCCCAGCCAATCCAGACACAACAGTCTGGAGCGGCTCGCCGCGTGTCAGCGATGTCGATCTCGCAATCGCGTCAGCTCGCACCGCATTGACCCAGTGGCGCCGCTGGCCTCGCGAAAAGCGCTTCTCAGTTCTGCGCACTTTCGCCGCGATCTGCAAGAGCAAAGAAGATGCAATCACACGCCTCATCAGTGATGAAACCGGCAAAGTAATGTGGGATGCCCGCGCTGAGGCACAGTTGCTCGCCGCCAAAGTCGAGATCACGCTCGATGACTCCGCCGATTCCGGGTTGTCCCGCGTCAAAGGATTTGACACCGGTTTAACCGCGAGCCGCAAAGGAATCTGCAGCTTTCGTCCCCATGGAGTCATGGCCGTTCTTGGACCATTCAACTTCCCAGCCCACCTTCCCAATGGACACATTGTCCCCGCGCTGGCGATGGGAAACACCATCGTTCTGAAACCCAGCGACAAAACGCCCGCGATCGGGCAACTCCTCGCAGAGCTGTACCAGGAGACTTTCGATTCCGACGGTGTTCCCGCAGGCGTGTTGAACCTCGTTCAAGGCGGAGCAGATGTTGCCGCCGCCATTGCAGCACATAACGATATAGATGGAATTCTCTTCACCGGTTCCTGGGCCGTTGGGCGGCGGATTATCGAAGCCAATCTCAATCGTCCCGGTCGTATCCTCGCGCTCGAAATGGGTGGAAACAACCCCGCCATCATCATGCCCGATGCGGATCTGAAACAGGCCGTGATCGAATGCGTGCGATCCGCTGTTATCACCAGCGGCCAGCGCTGCACCTGCACGCGCCGCGTGATCGTTCATCGCGAGGTTTCCCAGCGAGTCATTGCCGCAATCTGCAAGGGCGCGAGCGCACTTGCAATCGGTGCACCAGATTCGCAATTGCCGACCTTCATGGGCCCAGTGATCTCTGAACAGGCCCGCAATTCCATTCTTCATGCAGTTGCCGAACTTGTCCGCGCAGGCGGCGAGTTGCTCGTGCAACCGGCAATCGTTGGCGACAAAGGCTGGTATGTTTCGCCAGGTGTCATGAAGGTCGATCGGTTTACAACCGGGTCCGCCGGCGCTGGCGCCGATGTCGAAGTATTCGGCCCCCTGCTGCGAATCTCCGTCGTCGATTCACTCGATGAAGCGATCGAACAAGCCAACGCCACCAGCTTTGGTTTGGCGGCATCAATATTCACCAAAGACGCCGCCGCAATAGAGCGATTCCTGAACGAATCACGCGCGGGCTGCATCAACGTCAACACCGGCACCGCCGGAGCATCCAGCAAATTGCCATTTGGCGGCCTGGGCCAATCCGGAAATCACCGACCCGCCGGCGCATTCTCACTCGACTACTGCGCCTACCCGGTTGGATGTATGGTTGAAACTGGCCCCACCGCAACCATCGCCACTGGCATGCACTTCGATGCTAATTGGTTGCTCTGACTCTTCGATTTCCCTAATGCCCAGTGCCTAGTGCCTAATGCCTGTAGCGTCCCGAGCGACACACAAGAAAACAAAAGTCTCACGTTCTGCCATTCAATTGAGTAATAATCAACTCTGCGAGCTTATTCCCAGGCTCGAGTTTCAGCACAATCTCAGCCTGTGGTCGCAGCATCGCATCGGTTGAAGTTTCAAGCTGGCTCAGGCAATACAGCAACGTCACATGGGCCTCAACGTGGTGAGCATCAAGTTGCACCGCCCGATGCAAATGCGGCAGCGCTTCCTTGAATCGCTCTCGCTCGCACAACGCACGCCCCAGATACACCGGCGCAAGCGGATCAGCCGGATTGAGTGCCAGCACCTTCTTCAACGCCTTGATCGCCGCGGCATAATCGCCCCGCTCCACCAATGCCATTCCCAGAATGCCATTGGCATTGGGGTCATACGGTGCCATTTTCTGCAGTTCGCGTGCAACGAAAATATGGTCGTCAATGCGCGGCGTATCCCGCAGCCGCTCTTCCAGTGCCGCGAGAACAAAGTAATTCTCATCGCTGGGCGTTGCCTTGAGTGCCGCGATAGTTTTTCGCGTATCGAGCAAACCGTTGCAGATCGAAATGTAATGCTTCGATGCAGTCAGCGATGAATCCTGCTCAAAAGCATGCGAAAACAGTGCAACTGCTTCCTTGATTCGATTCTGCGCAAGCCGCAAAATGCCCAGACTGTGTTTTGCCCAGTCATAGCCCTCATCTATTTTCAGGGCTTCGCGATACATCTTTTCGCTCTGAACATGATCTCCACTGCGGGTCAGTTCAATCCCGATCGAGCACGGGCCTTTGGGGTCGCATGGTTCAAGTTCTGCATATTGCTTGAACAACTCGATCGCCTCCTGCGAGCGGCCTTGCTCAGCAAGAACAATCCCAAGTTCGTAATGCGGGCACGAGTGCCCCGGCTCAAGCTTCATGTGCTTGCGCATCGCCTCTTCAGCCTTATCGAATTTCTCCGCATCAATGTACGTATTCGCCAGGTTGTACCACGGGTTGGAATCTTCCGGCTCCAGTTCACAGGCTTTCTCAAACGCTGTAATTGCTTCCAGCATCCGATTCTGCGTCCGAAGAAATATTCCCAGGTTGTCAAACGTCGGCGCATCAGTCGGATTGTCTCGCGCTGACTGCTCCATGACCTCGATGGCCTCAACGTGTTCGCCCTGCGTATCGAGAACTCTCGCATACAA
>SXOY01000341.1 GCA_005776545.1 Planctomycetia bacterium
GTCGCGTGCTTGGGCCAGTGTTTCACTTCTTGAGGACTCGGAAGCCACATCAAACCCAAGAGATTTCTCGTTGTCATTGAGTGGCTCAGCAAATAGGACGACCACGTGCTCTGGACGACTTGGTGCGGCAATTCGTTTTCCAGATTCATCTCGATCGGTGATTTCAAATTCTGGAAATCCTTCTTGCCTCACATTCGCAACAAATTCAGCGCGTTCCTGTTCACGGACGATTGGGAGCCAGCCAATTGCGGGCAAACTGCAGTGACGATCGAGCGCGCGGGTCACGAATACGCGGAACGACTCACGGTCCACCGATTTTGATCCGGCAAAGAAACGCTCCACACTGCGGAGCACCTCGAGATTCTCGGTTGCTTCCCGAGTAATCGCATCCGCCATGGCTGATGCTTCATCGCGGAACTGCTGACGGACGTTTCGTGATTCGGCGTCGCGTGCCAGGACAAAAAAGACTGTTACCATCGCAAAAACCGCAGCCAATGGCACTCCGACTGTTGCGAGTCGAGCCTGCCAGACAGGTCTCGGCTGGCCCATTGAAACCAGCACCAGCGGGGTCACAATCAACACACCGATGACATCACCGACCCACCAGGTCCACCAATTGAATGTAATGTTTGATTCTGGAATGGCGCCTACTGCAAACAACGTTCCGATGCCGATGGTGGCATTTAACAGGCATGCAATAGGTCCACCCAGCATGAGAAAACGAACAATCGCCCGACCATCGTCGAGTGCGGCGGGCAGACCGACGAACCGGCGAATGAGCCACTCGCCGGCGAGCGCTTGAACAGATGCCCCGAGACCTATCGACAAACAGATGAGTGTTGAACGCAGGATGGCCGCGTTGTCTGAGGAATCAAATGACATCCATGCGTTGACACAAAAGGAGCCGACTAATACACCTGGCCAGAGCTTTCTTCCCCCCACAATCAACGCCCCGAGCGCAATTCCTGAGGCGGGCCATACTGCACTTGAGAACCCTGGTGGCACCGCGAGCATAAGTCCAAGGCGCGCGGCGAGGTAATACGCGAGGGCTAACCCTATCAATGCAGCAAAGAACGCGACCGGTTCGCGTAGTACCTGATCAAGGGAATTTGGTGACAAGGTTTCGTTCGTGTTGTGCATGCCGGGTCTCGCAAGATTGCAACGCGCATTAACTGCACGTTAAGTGACTTATCGGTCATTCAATCGTGGTTTCTGAGAGTTCTGGGGCCATTTTGATGTCCGGCTACCAACAAAATTGGAGCGACTACCTATTTGGTTTTCTCAGGATCAGTGTTCTGCCCGTTTGAGAAAGAGACTGAATAGACAGAGCTTGATTTCAGTGCTTTCGGTGTGTCGGTATTTGGGGGCAAAGGGGCAAATCGATAGGGTGGTGAATTTGAAACTTGAGATTTCAGAGGGGCTCACGAAAAAATTCAAAGGGGTTCATGAGTCCCTGATCCCCTTTCGTTTTTGAGCCAAAAACGAGCGAGGCGCCGAAGCGGCGAGAGAGTGGAGGAGGAGAGCAGTTGAGCATTAGACAGGAGGTAGACGGAATCTAATGGGGCCACGGGTTTCTAAGGATGCCATTTGAGATGGCAACCTTAGGTTTTTGGGGCAAAAACGCGGATAGGCTGCAAACAGCGGTTTTGGCAATGGCGGGAGTTTTGGAATTGAATATGGTTTGGCTTTCATATTGGTAGTGTACCAGATCGTACAGGGTGGTCAAGTCAAATTGCATAAAAATACCGTACCGGACACAAATAGTTATTTTTGGGTCCGGTGTCAATGCCGCGTTACTGCATGCTCGGTCCTGGCGGGTTGAGTTGTTGCTTGAGTAGGTCAGCATCTTGAGCAACGCAGGTATGGTGCTCGGAATTTTGTGGTGTGTTGGCCGCGAACGAGTGAATGCTCTGGCGGTCATTCAGGATCTTCGCTTGCAGAGAGCATTCCAAAGACCATTACCGGCGATCATCCCTCGAACTGCGGTATTGTGGACAGATTCTGATTGGTTCGCGAAATTGCTCTGGTGCCAAATCGCGTTAGCGATCGTGAAGCTCATTCGGCTAGACCGCGAAGTAAAGGTATATTGCTGTCGCGAGCATTGGGACTGGCATTCCGAAGACGGAGATTACGAAGAAGATGTATGCGGTGTGGTTTGTTCTTGCGATGGCATCGAAGGTCCCGATGTTGGAGAATCCGGGAGGGGCGTTGCGGCGGAGCCATTTTGAGGAGGCAAGAAAGGGCCAGAAGGGGGCCGCACAAATTGTAAAGAGGATGGTGGGTAATGCAAAGAGGCAGAGAATAAACGTCAAAGTGGCTGACTTGGGATACAAGAAGTTGACTGCTACGAACGCCGCAAAAAACCAGAGAAGCGGGCCGCAGAAGGAATTGAGGTTTTCGAGCGTTGATGGTGGGGGCGGAGGAGCCCAGCGATTGGTACAGAAATAGCGGCGTGAACATTCGGGGCAAGTGCCTGGGACACGAAGGCCGGCAAGGGTGTAGCCGCAACCGGGGCAATAGGAGTGAGAGTCGAGGGTTGGCAGGGCAGCTGGCATTGACTGGTCTCATAGTGGTGAAACAAGGGAGTAGTTCGTCTGCGAGTATGAAATCGGATGAATGACATGGATGTCGTGCAGAAAACAAACGCCCGCCAAGGTTGATATGGCGGGCGTGAGGATTATCTGAATTGAGGTGCCCTAGTTATTTGCGGGTCATATCGATCTGCATCATTTTGTATTCGACACCGGTCTTGGGATCAGCGCCAAACATTTCGAGAGTCATGCTGTTGGGGCCAGTCGATGTTTCGACTTCTCGCATGATGGTCGGGCGTTTGTTGATGGGGCAGCTGTAGGTGTAGGTCCAGGTCAGGCTTTTGCCATTGGGCGAGAGTTCGCCGGTGCCGGTCATCATGGTGGTTCCCATGTTGTCGATCCATGAAGAGATGAATTTCTTAGTCACATTGTCGTAGCCATTTAAGCCCATGCCGTGGAATGGGCCCATTCCTAGCATGTCGCCCGAGACATCGACCTGCACAAACTTCCCATCCATCACGCTCGTGACAACCGACTTGGTTGTGCTTTTGGTTCCTTCGGTGCCGGGAGCCATCCACGAGGTGGAAGTTCCGGTCCAGGTGCCGACACCCTGGGTCAGGTGCGCATGCATTGGACCGGGAGTTGCGGCATCTGCATACGCCTGCATGTCTTGAGGGGTCCAGCCAGGAGGGAGTTGCATATCGGGTTCGCCAGTCGGAGCTGCTGGGGCCGCCGCGGATTTGCTTTCCTGTGCTGGCTGGTTGCAGCAGCAGCCGGCAAGGCCGAGGATGGCTACGAAAGAGAAAAGTGCCGCGAAACGAGTGCTTTGCATATTTCAGACTCCTAATTGAAACTGATATTGATACCACAACTGTTAGACAACGCCGGAAAGGGTATGGCGGTGGCGTGATTGTGACCAAGCGACTAGAGACCTGACTTAGATAGGTAGAGGCACGCATTGGAGCTGGAGTTGCTGCAATGCCACCGCGTCTACCCTATCACCAGCCATGAAATCGACTACTCGAATCCACGAACTACGTTCGCTCCTTCACAAGGCGAATCGCGCGTATTACGCGGATGCGGCGCCGATCATGTCGGACCCGGAATTTGATCGTTTGCTTGCGGAATTGGCGCAGCTTGAGAAGTTGCATCCTGAGTTGGCAGATGCGAATAGTCCGACGAATCGGGTGGGTGGGGCGCCGATCGCGGGGTTTGTCACTGTGCCGCATGATGAGCCGATGTTGTCGATAGACAACACTTATTCGGCGGCGGATGTTCAGGAGTGGTACGAGCGGTGTGTTGGTGGGCTTGAGGGCGGCGGGCTGTTCGGTGGGAATTCATCGATGGAGTGCGTGACGGACCCGAAGATCGATGGGCTTGCGATCAGCATTCGCTACCAAAAAGGGCAGTTGGTTCGTGCATTAACGCGGGGAGATGGGGCATCGGGCGATGATGTGACACATGCTGTGCGTGCGATTCGGGCGATTCCATTGACGCTTGAGGGCGAGGTGCCGGAAATACTCGATGTTCGCGGCGAAATTTACATGCCCACTGCGGAATTTGACCGGATCAACAAGGAGAAAGAAGCAGCCGGCGAAGATTTGTTCATGAACCCACGCAATGCAACGGCAGGCTCGCTCAAGAATCTGGACCCAAAGGTGACGGCATCGCGCAGGTTGGCGTTTTCGGCGTGGGGCAAGGGGCAGATTTCAGATGAGGGATATGCCAGGACGTATAGCGAACTGGTGAGGAAGTTCAAAGCGGCAGGGATTCCGAC
>SXOY01000342.1 GCA_005776545.1 Planctomycetia bacterium
GAGTGGTCCTTATTGATGTGGCTGTTTGGGCCAGAGGTGAACAGGAGTATTCGGCGTTTTGGGCGAACGTGAGCTTGATTTGACAGTGCTGTCAGGGTGGTATCTGGAGGTATTCGGTAAATGGAAACGCGAATTCCGCGCAAGAGCGAGTGTAGAGCGAGATTTTTGCGTTTGCTTTCCGTTTGGAAGATTCAAGGAAACTGATGTCGGCAGTTGACATCTAAATGAGGAATGGGACGCTGAATGGCCGTAGGCGGCTAAAGTGTCCCCCTTGAGGTCTAACGGACGGGCTTTAAGGAATAGAAACGCAGAACTGGCGGCACGCCGGGATGAAAAGCGAGGACTCATGGCAGGTGCGAACACGATTCAATTTACGGACTCGAACTTTGACGCTGAAGTAATGAAGTCAACGCAGCCAGTGCTGGTGGACTTCTGGGCGGAATGGTGTCAGCCGTGCCGTATGCTGGGGCCGACGATTGACGCGATTGCAACAGATTTCGCGGGCAAGGCAAAGGTCGGGAAGTTGGATACCGATGGGAATCAGCAGGTGGCCGTGAAGTTTGGAATCACGGCGATTCCGACGGTGATCATTTTCAAGAACGGTCAACAGGTGAAGCGGTTTACGGGGATCGCGCGGAAAGAAGATATTGCAGCGGCGATCAACGCTGCCATGTGAGTTGGTCAGAGTGACGCGCAGTTTGAATTTGGGGGTACGCTGATGAGCAAGAAGATCCGCTGCGGTGTGGTTGGTGTTGGCCGCATGGGTCAGCATCATGCACGTGTGTATCACCAGTTGGAAGACTGTGAACTCGTTGGCGTAGTTGATGCGAGCGAGGATCGGCGCGAGAGCCTGGCGGATCGGTTTTCGTGCAAGGGTTTTTCGAGCGTGCAAGAACTGCTGGGGGCGGGGGTTGAGGCGGTTTCGATCGCAGTGCCGACAACAGCGCATTATGCAACAGCAAAGCCACTGCTTGAGGCCAAGGTGGCGTGCTTGATTGAGAAGCCGCTGGCGGAAGATGTGGATACAGCACGGAAATTGAAGGATTTGTCAGAGAAGCATGGCGCGACGTTGATGGTCGGACACATTGAGCGGTTCAATCCCATCATGCGTGCGATGCAGCGGGCAACGGCGCTGGGACAGCCGGTGGTGCCGCGGTTTATCGAAGTGAGTCGCGTGAGTCCGATGAGCTTTCGCTCGGTGGATGTGAGCGTGATCATGGACATGATGATCCACGATCTGGATGTGGTGCTGATGCTGATGGGCGGGACAGAGCCTGATGATGTGCAGGCGTGCGGCGTGGCGGTTGTGACTGAACATGAGGACATCTGTTCGGCCAGGTTGACGTGGCGGCGGCCGGGTGGAACGTGTGTCGCGAATATCACTTCGAGCAGGCTTGCATTGAAGACCGAGCGAGTGACGCGTATCACCGGCGAGAATGCATATATTAAGATAGATTATGCAGCGAAGAAAGGGCAGATGATTCGGCGGCTGGCGAACGAATCGCAATTGGGCGAGGTGCGAGATCAGCTTCGTAGCGGAGCCGACTTGACCAACCTGAAGTGGTCGGAACTGGTGAATATCGAACCGATCACGCTGGAAGGCGATGAAGAGGGCGAGCCGATTGTCGCAGAGATTCAGGCGTTTTTGGAGGCGGTGAAGACTGGGAATCGGCCACCGATTGATGCGGAGGCTGGGTTTATCAACGTGCGGACCGCGCAGCGGATCATCGAGGCGAGTCGGGCAACAATGGGCGTTGGGCGGTATTGATTTCAGGCTTTGCTTTCAACCGGGCACTTTCGTAGACTTCGACGACATCGCCAATTTTCACAGCGCGCGCGAGACGCGTTGCATCCCAGTTGTACAAGCGGAAGCAGCCGTGACTGCCGGTTTTGCCGATGTCTTGCGGGCGAACCGTTCCGTGCAAGCCATAACTTGGAAGATCGAGGCCGAGCCAGGCAGAGCCAACAGGTGTGCGCGGGCCAGGCGCGATGCGAAGTCTGCTCATCACATTGGTGATTTCGGGCCAGTCTTTGGGATCAAACGTGTAGTCGGGATCGGTGACGATGGTCTGGATATGAAAGGTCCCACGTGGCCGCTTTTCCGGCTGCCTTGCAATTGAGCAGTGGGTCAGAAAGATGTGTTCATTCGCAGAGTTGAATCCCAGGACGATCTGTTCTTTGAGATTAATCTCAAGGCGGGCAATCTGTGGGAGCGGGCGCGTGGGGACATCTGGGATGATGATCTCATCGCCTGCCGCGAGCGAGTTGATATCGATAGTGGGGTTGAGAAGTTGGAGAAGGTCTGGGGTACACCAGCCGCGTTCGCAGAGCAATTCGGTGAGATCGGCATAACCGGAAGTGCTCAGGAGTGCACGCTCATTCCAGTCTTCGGGGATGGGGCCGGTGATGAGTTCGAGGTCGGAGTTTGTGATGAGAACCGCGCGGGTCCATGAATTGCCGGTATGTGTGCTCAGGAGGTTCGCAGCGTCAAGTCCTTTGGCACGTTGGTAGTGGTCGAGTGCAAGTTTGGTCTTGCGGCCCAGTTTGCCGTCGATGAGACCTGGAGAGAAATTAGAACGGGCGAGGAGTGTCTGGGTTTGTGCAGCAAGGAGACGTTCGCCTTGGGGTGCTGGCGCGATCTTGAGTGGCTGGCTGTTGGGCGTGGCATCGCTTGTTGCGAGAGTCTGGGCGAAGGTCGACTGTGAAATGCAGGGGCCGGTCGCGACGAAGATGAGGAAAATGGAGCGGGAAAGCATGCATGGAATATCGGCTGGAGACGCGAGTGAACGTGCATCTTTGGTGACGTAGTGTTGTGGACTTCGTTGGAGGACCGGCATGCTGAAACTCGGACTGCTTTTGTGCATCTTGACATTGGGACTGGTCGCAGGTTGTCATACCGCTGGCCACGCTGGAGGCGCAACGATGGAGCGGGGTGTATTGCTGCGCAATGTCAAAGTTGGCGGGGTCGAGCGGAAATATGCGGTATATGTGCCGCGGGAGTATGACGCGACCAAGCCGTGGCCGTTGATTGTGTTTTTGAATGGGATGGGTGAGTGTGGAGAAGATGGGCAGAAGCAACTGGCGGTGGGGTTGATGCCAGCGATTTTGGCCCATTCGGCGGCGTGGCCATTTATTGTGGTCTGTCCGCAGAAACCAGTTTCAAAAACGCAGTGGATTGATCATGATGAACTGGTGATGGCAACTCTGGCGGCGACCATGAATGAGTATCGGATTGATGCCGACCGGGTATACCTGACCGGTCTCTCGCAGGGCGGTGCAGGGACGTGGGCGATCGGCTCGCGACATGCGGATGTGTTTGCTGCGCTGGTTCCGATCTGCGGGTATGGGACTTTCACCGACGTAGAGGCGGCGAAGCTCAAAGGCATGCCGATCTGGGCGTTTCATGGTGGGAAGGACGATGTGGTGCCGCCGCAGAAATCGCAGATCTTGATCGAAAGTGTGACGGCAGCGGGTGGATCACCGTTGTTGACGGTGTTTCCAAAGGCCAATCACAACTCGTGGGATGAGGCGTATCGGACGCAGAAACTGGGTGAGTGGTTCTTGAAGCAGAAAAAAGTCAGATGAGGTTTTCGAGTGCTGCAAGTGTGGCATCGACTTCTTCAATGCTGTTGTAGTGAGCGAGAGAGATGC
>SXOY01000343.1 GCA_005776545.1 Planctomycetia bacterium
CATCCGAAACACCCTTGGGCGCGAGTTTGTCAGTGTTCAACATCGTCACCACGTCGCCAACCTGCAGCCCGCTCGTCGCTGCCTTGCTGTTGGGATACACACGCGTCACACGGAACCCCAGCACCCCATTCAGCCCCAGCATGTTCGACATGTCCTTCGTCAATGGCTGCGTCGCCGCTCCAATCCACGCTTTTGGCAGTTCCCGCGGCGGGTCGTCCCGCTTCTCCGGCCTGGGCTTGATCAGTGTCACATGGTTTTTCCCCTGGCGATCAAACTCAATCAGCAGGAACTCCGGCAACTTCTCCTGCTCCATTATCTTACGATATGTTTCAACAAGGTCCTTGAGCGATACCACCGGCTTGCCATCAATCGACTTGATCACATCGCCCCATCCAATCGAAGGCTCCGCCAGCCCCGCCGGACTTCCCGACCGCACTCCGCCCACCAGCGCACCTTGCGTCGAATCCAGCCGCCGATCTCTTGCGATCTTCTCGGTGATCTCCCGCCCCACAATTCCCCAGCCACGAAGCAGCGTTTCATCGCCCCTGTCCCGCAACATCTTTTCTGTCGTAATCGTCACATTCAGCGGCGTGCCATCGCGCTCAATAGCAAGGGCAATCGTACCTCCGATCGGCCGATCTGCAAGACTCTTTAAGAGCGGCGGAATCTCCTCCGCAAACTTTATTGTCAAGACCTGCCCATCAATCGCAGTCACAAGATCGCCGGCTTTCACCCCCGCCTTCGCCGCCGGACCATTGGCAATCACACTGGTAATCAGCACACCTTTGTCAAAACTCGTCTTGCCGATCTGCTTCACAGTCGCCCCGATACTCGACCGCGGCACTTCTCCAAACTGAATCAACTTCGCGGCAATATCCCGCGCCAAATTAGAGGGGCTGGCAAAACCCATGTTGCTCCCACCCAGCGTGTTTACACCCACTACCTGCCCCTGCACGTTGACCAGCGGACCACCGGAATTGCCAGGATTGATCGCCGCATCATGCTGAATCCAGCGTGTGAACAGCCCCGACCGCTCCCCCGCTTCATCCTGCATCGCATCCATCGCATCTTCGCTGCCCGCCGCAAAAACCCGCTCAGTGTTCGACACGATTCCCAGCGTCACCGATCGCGATAATCCAAACGGACTGCCCATCGCCATCACCATGTCGCCAGTTGCAAGCAGATTAGAATCGGCCAGTTCCGCGATGTGCAACGTCTCCGGGTTCTTCATCGCTGACAAATCAATCTTCAGAATCGCCAGATCGCATAACGCATCTTCGCCAACCAGTGTCGCGGGCAATTCCTGCTTGTCGCTCAACGTCACACGGAATTTCTTGCCATCATTCACCACATGGTGATTGGTCAACACATGCCCGAGATTGTCAATGATCGTCCCTGAACCGGTCGACTGCCCCTTGCGTTCTGTCCCGCCACCATATTCGACCGTCACCACGCTGATATTCACAAGCGCAGGAAACACGCGATCTCGCGCGCCTGCAATTACCGACCGCAGTTCCTGCTTCAGGTGATTCTCATCGCCTTTCGTCCCTGCAGGCCCATTAATAGCTACGCAACCAGCAAGCCCAACCAACACAGGAAGCGATAATGCGAGTCTTGTCTTCATTACGTCTCTTTCCAATTCAAGATTGTTACTGGCCAATGCGGTCGCGGACATTATGCCTGAAGCTGCGAACAAGCCAGAGCAAAAAAATACCCCGGTACACGCAATGTGTTCCGGGGCATAGAGGGAAGGACTAAATTAGGCAGACTTCCGACTTAGCAGCCAGTCGAATAGACATCTACAAAATCAAGGTAATCAAAGAAATCCACAACCAGGTCTTGATTGAAATCCGCGCTCGGCAAGCTCATGCTGAATGCATCTACAAAATCGAGGTAATCGAAGAAATCCAGGACATTGTCCCCGTTGAAATCGGCCTCACACACTGCGTGCACCGAGATCGTCTCGTATGCCATTCCCACGGGAGTGCTGAACTCACCCCGCTGGATTGTCCAGTTGTACGAACTCATCAACTCAAAGGCATAGTCACCCTGACACTGCATGATGTCATAAGACGGCCACACATTGGGCGACGTAAAAGTCCGCAAGAAAGACATTCCGTAGTTAGTCAGTCCACAATTCACCGGGATTTCGCTATCCCCATCAACAACCCGCGTAATGACAAAGCCGTCCACTTGCGGATCGTTATTGCGAATCGAGAAGTATGGCGTCACGCCAGTTGGCATCGGGATAGTGAGTGGGATCTGCACAGGCCCGATCTGAAAATTCCAGCTCGATTGAATGATCGGATAGCCGCGAACAGGCCACTGCGGGCTGTTCACAAACACGTTCGAATCAACCTCGAACTTCAGTACCACAGGTTGTCCCGCGTGTACTGGCGCAAGCACGCCAGTCGTAACCTGATTCCATTCCACCGTGCCATGAACTTCGACCTTCACCCGATCAGCGTGCACACACGTAGCTACCGCTGCAAGCATGCCCGCTGAAACTACTTGATTCATAGTTGCCTTCATTTGTCATTTCCTTTCAATAAGTCGCTCATCAACGCCGACGACGACGAGCCGCCGCCAGCAGTGCAAGACCAAAGCCTGAGATAGATGTGGGTGCGGGTACGTGTGCTACAAACACTCCGGAAGTACCGTTCGCGAAATCAAGCGAGAATGAGATATATCCATTCTGATTCAGCGACATTGTGCGACCATCCCCGCCGCCGCTGTTGCCGATGTTGCTGATGTTCGTAATGACCCGCACATCGCCGGGAGCAACTGTGAAGTTGTCGCCAGAGCGTGCCAGCATATACAGCGATCCATCCGTATCCGCCGCAAACAACGCCGATCCATTGCCCAGTCCAACACTCACGCCCGAGCCGGTCAGACTGACGTTGAACGCCACCTGTCCGGCATCATTGAATGCCAGTGAATTGAAGGACAGAAAGAACGCATCGCCGCCAAATGGCGCACCGCCAACAATTGCAACATCGCCCGAACGTGCGACCTTGTGGAAATTGCCGCTGGTGTCATAGGTCATGATCGCGCCAGTGTTGTTGGTCGCACCAGTATTCCCCATGCCTGTAGTAATAAACGCCATGTTGTCAACGTTATTAATCGCGGTACGATCGAACGCAGAACCCCATGTCACACCGTTAAATTCGGTCAAGGCCCCGCCGGTCATTGAAGTGATTGTCGGCAGCGCAGTGCCCTGTCGAGCAATCGCCCGCAGCGTGCCCGTGCCAGTATCAGTAAAGAAAGTCCCCGTGCTCGTCTGCGTTCCCGCGGCGTTCTTGAGCGTCGCCTGGAAGGCCACATGGTTCAAGTTGTTCAGACCGATCGCCCCAGCACTAAACGAACGATACAGATCAGTGCCACCCATTCCGCCCGCAGCATCCGGAGCAACGTTGTTCGTTCTCGCGATCGCTGTAATCGCTCCACTGCGATTAGTCAAAATCGAATTTGCGTTCGCACCGACACCATTACCCGTCGTTACCGTGCCTTGCAGTGTGCTTGAAATTGCGAACACCGCGTTGTTGTTGAACGACATCGTCAAGTTGCCGCTTGTGATAGCCCCCACTCGAACAGCGCCCGTGCCATCTAGCGAAAGCACATTGTCATTCTGCCGCAACACCAGAGACTGGTTGCCCGCTCCAGGACCGCCGACCCAAAGCCCACCCGCGTTGGCAGTAGCGCCGGAACCGATCACCGCTGGCGAACCCGTACCAGTCGTGAGCGATCCAAGATATGCAATCTGGCCGCTCGCGTTCATCAGCGGCATACCCGAAGCAATGCTGGAATATGTCGCGCCGCCCGTGCCGACTGCCGCATCTCCCGTGAGTGCGACACGCCCCATTCCCAGTCCGTTTCCGTTATCACCGAAAATGCCAGTACCGGCATTGAGACGCATGGCAATGTGGCCACTGTTGTTCAATCCAAAGCTGTTGAAGATCGAATTGGCGGCATAGGTGCCGCCACCGGGCATCGGATTACCCGCAAGCGCACGAACAGTGTTCACGCCGCCGCTGTTCAGCCACAGTCCGTTCACTCCAGTGCCCATGTCGGCTCGGAAGAGCACCTGCCCATTGTCATTGATTGAAACTGCGCTGCTCAGGGCTGTGAAAACCGATGCTCCTTGGCCCGGTCCATATTGACCAACTTCGCCGCTTAGTGCAACGGTGCGATACGTAACACCTGCAATTGCCTGCCCAGCACATAGTGTGAAAAACACAGCCAATAACGCTTTTTTCGAAATCTCCATCGCTCTCTCCCTTAGCAATAACGATCTCCACATTCAGGCCTTGTGCCTCAATGCGATACCACATCCAAATAAGCAGTGGAACTACTGCTTGCAACAAAGATACCCAAATCACTCTGAGATTACAACTATTTCGCGAGATTTCTCACGAGAAATTCGTTTCGTCCCAGAACTTCATCCATCCGATCACTGCGATTATGCTACTAGTTAGTAATTGCAAAGGTTTTTGTTAAGGTATTCTAGAAACCAATGAGTCGATACCACGCCAATTTCCCGATATCCTCTTCACCATGTTCAACAACATACTCACCAGATCAATCTTGGTTTTTCCCGTTCTTCTCGCCGCTGCAGTTCTCGCGGCACCGGTCACCGCCCCAGCCCCCCCAACTCCCAAGGCACCCGCGCCAATTCCAAATCACATCACCCTCGAAACTCTCGTCGTCGAAATGGTCGACTACCGCGTCGTCTCAAAACTGCCCGACAACTCTTTCACCTGCAAGCAATTCTCGAGCTACGACCCCGCCAGCGTCTCACCCACTGACCCCGCCACCTGGTTCGCAAACGATGACCGGGGCCATGTCCTTCGAGTTCAGGAAGTCGCCGCCGGAAATGGCACTTTCCGAAAAGAATTCGTCCTCGCAGACTGCGCTGGCCCCGGTGCCATTGTGCGAATCTGGACTCCCAATCCCCAAGGGACTCTCCGCATCTACGTTGACGGCAACTCGGTCCCCGTCATCGAAGGTCCGATGGAACAACTCATGGCCGGGAAAAGCACAATCTCCCCGCCTTTCGCCGCCGACCACTCCCGCGGCTGGAATATCTACCTTCCCATTCCCTACGCCAAAGCCTGCCTGATCACCACTGATTCTAATAATACACTCTATTATCAAATCAACTACCGCACCTATTCCGACTCCGCTCTCGTCCAATCACTCTCTCCTGAAGTTCTCAAGGCCACCGCTCCAATCCTCGCCGAAGCAGGAAAGCGAATCGCCAATACCCCTCGCCCCCCATTCAAGCCAGCTCAATCCGTTGAAACCCTGGCTCCCGGCCAACGCCACATGGTCGGCGGCACGACCGGAAGCCGCGCTATCTCCAGCTTCCTGCTCAAACTTGATGCGCCCGACATGGCCAAAGCCCTTCGGCAAGTCATCATCCGCATGGACTTTGATTACGAAAAAACCGTCTGGGTCCCCGTCGGTGATTTCTTCGGCATCGGACCTGACACCAAACCTTTCCAAACTCACTACCTCGAATACACGCTCGATCGCGAAATGATCTCTCGCTTCTTCATGCCCTACTCGCGCAGCGGTCGCATCTTCATCGACAACCAGAGCGACCAAACCGTTACTGTCGATCTGCGAATCAACTCCACCAAAAGCGAATTCACCGACAAAACCATGCGTTTCCATGCCACCTGGAACTACTCCCCTTCGATCCACACCAAAGCCGCCGCCGGAACTGAGGATTTCAATTACGTCAGTGTCGATGGCTCCGGCATCCTCGTTGGCGACATTCTCACCGTCTTCAACCCCGTAAAGGCCTGGTGGGGCGAAGGTGATGAACACATCTATGTCGATGGCGAGACCTTCCCCTCCCACTTTGGTACCGGCACCGAAGATTACTACGGCTACGGCTGGTGCGATCAACGACCTTTCATCGCTCCCTTCAACGCCCAACTCCGCTGCGATGGTTTCAACCCCAACGGAAACTCCAATAACCGCGGCTTCACCACCCTCACGCGCCAACGCGCTCTCGACACCATCCCCTTCACCAAAAGCCTCAAGTTCGACATGGAAGTCTGGCACTGGGCCAAAACCGAAGTCAGCTACGCCGCTACAACCTTCTTCTACGCACTCCCCGGCGCAAGCGTCAACCACCAGCCACAACTAGACCTCGCGCTCCAGCGCCTCCCCCAAGTCCAAACCTATTCCATACCCAGCGCAATCGAGTGTGAATCCGCCTCAATCGCCGCCAAGTCTGAAGGCACCACCGCCGAACCGCAAGACATGTCGGGCTACCCAGATGGCAAATGGAGCCAGGAAACCCACCTCTGGGTCAAAGGAAAAAAGCTCGGCGACTTTGTTGAACTCACCATCCCCGCCAAAGGCGAAACCCCACGCAAACTCACACTGCACGCAACCAAAAGCTGGGACTATGGAACCGTCTCCATCTCCGTTAACGGAATAGTCGCCGCAGCAAATATCGACCTGTTCAGCGGCGAAAAGGGTAAAGTCATCCCCACCGAAATCGACCTCGGCGAACACACTCCGCTCCTGGGCAACTTCATCATCCGCGTCGAACTCACCGGAGCAAACAAAGACTCCGCAAAACCACAGACTTACTTCGGGCTGGATTGCCTGACAATTACGCCTTGACCTATTCTCTGTTTCGAACAAAGGTAGTTATCTCATTAAATGATGGTCCCTCGCCTGGCATCAAGCCACCGCAAACTACTCGATCGAGCAACCTACATACGCAAGATACAATTCAAAAGTGAGAACGTAGTCGCAATGAAAACGCCGCGAAACTCGGTAGTTTCGCGGCGAGGTTTGGGTTGAGAGAAGGCAATTCTATCGACGGCGTCGCAGTGTAAAGGAAATCGCCATCAATATGGGCGCCATCGATCCAGTAGTTGGAATGGTGTCTGTGTGTACGTAGACCAAACTGTGATCTCCGTTGGGAAGCACAACCTGTTCGCCGGTTGTACGATTGAAGGAATATCCGGGAGATGATCCAGCAGAAATGGGGCCACCAACGAGAATGCCCGCATCTGCGAGAGCGATTCCTGTAAACTCACTGAACTGTGTTGTGACAATAAAATCTGAAGGAACACGCCCGTACTCTCCCGTGAGCGACCCGTCATCATAATATATTCGATAATATATTCCAGGACGAAGGGTTCCAGTTGTTAGCGTTGTAATTGACGTAAACAACGCACCACCCAACGTATAAAACCTATGGGTTATCCGCTTTCGGGTTAGGTTGGAATCTGAGAAGTTATAGAATGAAAAGCCGAATCCAGACAACCAGCCCGTATCTGACTGCGCGCCATGACAGATTTCACCAAACTCGCTTGAGCCAACTCGATACGTGCCATGAATATCGGTCACACCACCTTCTTGCGCATCGCTCCAGTTATCCCAAAGTTTGGTTACTCCAGGAGGAGGCCCTTGAGGAACACCGTTCACTTCCACGATTTGTGATTCACCATTACCAGTTGAGACAATTCGACAGTACTGCACAGGCTGAGCAAGGACGCCTGCACAAAGCAATGACTGAATTCCAAGAAGCCAAGTGGTGCGGTTTGACATTGGTCCTCCCTACAGGCCGCGAGGGGCTTTGAAAAAGACTTTCGGTCCGAGGTTCTGCTCGCTTGTTGCACTCGCCATGGCCTGCTCAAAGGCAATGATGTCGTCATTGTTGATCTTCTTATTGCCATCGACATCACCCATTGCAAAGACGACGACTCGACGATTTGCAAGCGATGTGCCGTTCACGTCATTCCATTTCATAAGTGCTTTGGTGAATTCGCTTGAATCATTCGAATCTGCGTCTCCATCGCCATCAAAATCTGCGATGTGTATGTAGCCCATGCTGTACCAACGTTGAACCAGGCGCAGAGCATCGAATTGATCGGGATCCTCGGCGTGAGGATAATCGTATTTCGAGAAATAGGGACTGCACACATAGCCCCTGAGCCGCGCTCTTCCCACCTGCTCCAGTTTAGACACTTCATCAAAGCAGAATCGATTGGGACCTACCTTGATCAGGTTAGAAACTAAATAGTGGCACTCTGTCTCAGGGTTAGGTGAATCGGGTGTCCATGCAGGATTGGTTTCGTTCTCAAGTACCACGCAGCCATCAGGGGATGTGGTACGTGTTGCGAAACGATACGTGGGGATATCCTGATGCCCCTGAGCATCGAAATATCGCACTGTTTTGTAAATCTCCGAGTCAAGCTCCATGTATGCAGTGCGTTCCAATGAGCAGAACTCGAGGAAGCTGTGTGAATTTCCTGCCGGGATGTTCTCTCCGCCAAAGCGCGTATGGCGACCAGCAAACCACGGATTATATGTAATTTCATCCAGCCCAAACCGACGCCGATACTTGTCTGGACCTGAGGGGCACACGCCTATTACTCCAGCATCCAGCCAGAACATCTTGACCCCGCAGTCCATCCAAGGCTTCACATCCTGCACCAAACGAAACAAATGGGTTGGATCGCGCGGGTCAAACGCGATTTCGGACTCAACAATATTGTAATTACTGGGCGGAATCCAACGAGGTGCCGAGTCCTCTCGGATTGTCCCATTCGGCAAATGCGTGTATCCGGTTGTGACTTCTATCAACTCAGGAAGCGGGCCCGTCACAGGCGTTTCACCACTTTGCGACGCAGGAAACATTTCGTAATATGGATGTGACAACAAGGACTGCGAATCTGTCACCATCGCCGACCCCATATACAACTCAAACGTCGCATCGGAATGATCGCGACACCACTCACGAAATAG
>SXOY01000344.1 GCA_005776545.1 Planctomycetia bacterium
ACCCAGTCGCGAGTGGTTGAGACGGAAGATTGGCGAGCTTTTTTACGATCAGAACAACATGCGTGAGGCAGACCTGGATCGAGCGTTTAACGCGCTGGCAGCCCGCGGCGGAGCTCGAGCCATGGTGCGGCTGTCGCGATCAGCGCGCAAGAACCACCTGGGGAGTCAGTTGTCGACAATTCGGTGCCCGTCACTGCTGGTCTGGGGAAAGCAGGACATCGTGACGCCTCCTGAGGCAGCTGAAGGATTTTTAAAGTTGCTGCCGAATTCGTCCATTGTCTGGTTCGATCAGTGCGGGCATGTTCCCATGGTTGAATGTTCAGAGCAATTCTCCGCTTCGTTGCTCGCGTTCGCAGATTCGCTGCCAGCAAGAAGCGTGTAAAGTGAAGGTATGAGTACGCACGCAACTGAATCTCAGCAGACCGGGTCATTTCGATGGACCTCGCTGATCGGTGCGGGACTTGGGTTGAAGCAGGCTGGACGCATCCGCCAACTGAGCGATGTTGAATATTGGAAACGCGAGACCGCGCGACTGCAAGTGAAACAACTGCGGCGAAATCTGGCGGCGGCACGAAACACGGTTTTTGGGAAGCAGCATGACTTCACTCGGCTGAGTGTTTTGAGCGATTCTGATTTGCTGAAAGCATATCAGTCCGTGATTGGTGTGAAGGACTGGTACGCGTTCAAGGACTTGATTGCGCGAATGAGAGAAGGGGCCGAGCCGGATGTTTTGTGGCCTGGGTTGGTGCAGGATTTTGCGCAGACTTCCGGGACCACTGCGGGAGATAAGTACATTCCGGTGAGCAAGGCGATGCTGAAAAGCAATTTTCAGGCATCAATGGACATTTTCGGGAATATGAGCAGGTTCGGCGTGAATCTGGCGCAGTTAACGGGCGGAAAATCGCTGTTTCTGGGCGGGTCGAGCGATCTGGAGACATCGAGCAAGGGGATTCGCACGGGCGATTTGTCGGGGATTATTTCGCCATTGATCCGCTGGCCGATTTCGGAGATTTATCTGCCGGGGCCGGTGATTGCACTTGAGAAACATTGGCCGACGAAGATTGAATTGATGGCCAAGCGGTGCGTGAATGAAGATGTCCGCATGGTCAGCGGCATGCCATCGTGGGGACTGGTGCTTTTCAATCGCGTGATGGAGTTAGCACGCGAACAGGGACGCACTGTGAATTGCCTCCGCGATGTGTGGCCCAATCTGACGATCTTTGTGCATGGCGGTGTGAGATATTCACCGTTTGATCCGCGCGTTAGGCAGGCCTGGAGCGGCGGCGAAACTGACCTGCCACATCGACTCGAGCTGTATCCGGCATCGGAAGGATTTATCGCGATGCAGGACACTGCGGGCGATCCAGGGATGCGGCTGTGCAGCGATCAAGGAAATTTCTTTGAGTTTGTGCCGCTGGAAGATATCAATGAGAGCAATCCGCGCGGGTTTGGATGCTGGGAAGTTGAGAAGAAGCAGAAGTATGTGGTGGTGATGAGCACGTGCGCAGGGCTCTGGCGGTATGTGCTGGGCGATGTTGTCGAGTTTGACACGATTCCTGCGGATCTTCCCGGCAATGGCGGCGATGGGCCGTGTCGAATACGAATCGTGGGTAGACATCGGGCGTTTATCAATGCGTTTGGCGAGAACTTGATTGTTGAGCATATCGAGAATGCGGTAATTGTCGCCGCACGCAAGGCAGGGTGGACGATTGGCGAGTTTACCGCCGCACCGGTGTATCCGGCAGCTGGGCGGCAGGCGGGGCTGGAACTTGCGATTGAGGTGCAGACAAGCGATGCGGAGTCTGTGAAAGTATTCCGCGATGCGTTTGATGCGGACTTGAAGAAACAGAATGTAGATTACACAACAAAACGAACGGCGGGATTGGGGATGGGCGAGCCGACGATTACACCGATGCCAATCGGGACATTCCATGCGTGGCTGGAGTCAAAGGGGAAGCTGGGCGGGCAGCACAAATGCCCGCGGTGTGCGAACAACCGTGATGTGCTGGATGCGGTGATTGGTCACATTCGGCGGTGATTCAACGTTTTTTCACCGTTTTTTTACCGTGATGCGGATGAGACGATTCGGAGAATCAAACACAAGGTTGCTGGGCATATCAGAGAATGCCGCTTCCTTGGAAGTGATGCCACGTTCAAGATCTTCGTAGGTGAGCGAAAGCGTGGCTACGACTTTGAATTCATCGCGAGCGAGTTGGTCGAGCAAGTCGCCTGGACCGGTGACTTTGACTTCGCGAAGGAACTGATCAGCCTCGTTTAGCGTGACATCGAAACGGGCAAGCTCGCGCGGAGCCATGCGGACCATGACCGGGACGGTCTTGAGTGTGATACTGCTTTGTTTGCTCTTGAGTTTCAGTGCGATTTCCACTGATGGTGGATCGATTCTGAATCCTGAGGCGACCCCCGCACTCTTCAGTGATACTCCGCTCAAGACTTCGCGACGACCAGGGACAAGTTGCTTGACGCGAGCAGCATCAACACCCGCCGTGACAATTGGGGCATCTGTTAATGTCGCCGCGAACTTGCTGGGTAAATAGACACGAGCTGTTGATGGCTTCAGTTCTGCCGCTCCATCGAGTTCGGCCTCCGGAAGTTCGACACGGATATTCGCCGTTGTCGCAACCAGTTTGTCAACTTCGATGCGGACGGTGGGCGGGCTGACGCGGGCGATCGTGACACCTTTTCCGGGAAGACCAGCGGAACTGCGGAGCGCGGTTCGAAGGTCGATAGTGTGTTCACCGGGTTCAGAGGGCACGCCGGCCTGACCGGGGACGAGTTTGATATTTCGCAAGACGCGTTCGGCTTCATCTATTTCCGCAGTAGAACCTTCGATGACGATATCTGCGACTTCGTGCCAATTCTGATTGTCGAGCACACGGACGAAAATGGAATCGTCGCCGCTAAATGTGATTGATGCGGTAGGAAGTTCGCGTGTTCGCACGCTAGCAGCTTCGGCGAAGACCCATACCACGA
>SXOY01000345.1 GCA_005776545.1 Planctomycetia bacterium
AACCATCGCCGCGTACAAGCGTGATCTCACCGATCTGCTCGCCGACCTCACCGATCGCGGCGTCAAAGACATCAACGATGTCACCGCACGCATGCTCTCGGACCACCTGGCAAAACTGAAATCGACCAGCAAGCAA
This sequence comes from Planctomycetia bacterium, assembly GCA_005776545.1. The sequence goes on from SXOY01000345.1 coordinate 137, forward strand.
GAATCATCTACTATCACTCGACACTTGGCCTCCATCCGCGTCTTTTTCAAATTTCTCCTGGGCCGCGGCATCATTTCTTCCAACCCCAGCATCCACCTCGACCGCCCCACTCGTTGGAAGAACTTGCCTGATGTCATCAGCCCCATCAAGATGAAGAAGTTGGTCGAAGCACCCGCCGCCGATGGCCGCCACAACAACGACCCTCTCAATCTCCACCTCCGCGACCGCGCACTGCTCGAACTCATCTATGCCAGCGGCCTGCGCGCTTCCGAAGCTGCGACCGTCAGCCTCCGCGATTACATGGAATCTCAACATTCCATTCGCGTCTTTGGCAAAGGCAGTAAGACCCGCTTGGTGCCCGTCGGCGAAGAAGCCCAACTTGCTCTTGATACCTATCTCAAAGACTGCCGCCCGAAATTGATCGAGAGCATCCACGCCGCCGGAATGGATAAAGGCCGCATTTTCCTCTCCCACCGCGGCAAGCCGCTCGAACGCGTCGCAATCTGGAAGATCGTAAAACGCTCCGCCAACGCGGCCGGTCTCCACAATGTTCACACCCACACACTCCGCCACTCGTTTGCTACCCACATGCTCCAGGGCGGCGCTGATCTTCGAGTGGTTCAGCAACTTCTGGGCCACGCCGATATCGGGACGACTGAAATCTACACACACGTCGATCGCTCAATGCTTGAAGAAGTGCATACGGAATATCACCCGCGGGAACGGAAGTGGCGGGAGATGTTGCAAGAGAAGAGACGAATCGGAGCGGGCGGTAGATGAGATTTCTAAGGAGGCCACGGGTTTCTAAGGTTGCCATTTGAGATGGCAACCTTAGGTTTTTACGCTGAAATCAAGGGTGTGGCGGCTTCGGCCGCATCGGAACTGGACGAAGATTGAGTCAGGGACCACAGCCAGGAACGCTTTGAGCCTGAGCGGTCAAGGCGGCAGGAGATGGGGAGTTCGGCTTTGGCGCGATTGAGTGTTCGTGAGGAGATTCCCAGAGATTGCGCGGTGGCGAAGAGGTCGGAGGCCGGGCGTTCACCATCGGCGAGTTCGGCGAGGAGAAAGGCGATGGCGTTGTCGCGATCTGGCGATGCTCGCCCAGATGGATTGGCAAGTTCCTCGATTCGGACCATTCGAGAGCGGGTGCGTTCGAAGAGTGCGTGAGAACGCAGGAGTGCGGCGGCGGCCTTATCTGAAGGGTCTTCGGCGATTTTTTGTTTGAGGAGCTTGTTCAGCTCGATTTGCTGGAAGATGGAATAGGAATCGAGGAAGGAAGTCCAACGCGGATCGGTGACTTCGAGGGGAGCAGTTTCGATGAACGACTGCTGGAGGAGTGTGAGGACGTCATTGAGTTGATTGGGTTCGGTTTGCATGAGCGTACGTTAGCTGATGGGGGTGATGTCTGTCAAGTGAAACGGTAAGAGTTTTGGTGTAAGTAGGTAGAAAGATGGTTTTTCTCTCGATGATTTAGTCCTATAACATATTTGCGGTAATTGAAACACACAATCAACGCAGAAAATGCGGTGATTAGTCGATACAATCACCGCAAAGGACTCCCAGCACCATGGCATACGTACACGAACGAGCGAATTGGCCCCGGTTGCGCTGGAGCAGCGAAACGATCGCCGCGAGACTTGCTGCGGTTCGACATAAACAAGGGAAGCTGCTGGGAAGGATGGAGTCACTCGGTTTTGATGTGCGAGCTGAAGTAAGTTTGAAGGTGCTGACGAGCGACGTTGTGAAGACCTCCGCGATAGAAGGAGAGGTGTTGGACACCAAAGAAGTACGGTCGTCGATTGCTCGCAAGCTTGGCCTCTCAGTCGCTGGGCTTACCGAGCCAGGAAAAACCAGAAGTGAGCGGGATGTTGAGGGCATCGTAGAAATGATGCTGGATGCGACAGGGCATTTCGAATTGCCGCTGAGCGAAGAAAGATTGTTTGGATGGCACGCGGTCTTGTTTCCCACTGGCTGGAGCGGAATGCATCGCATTTCAGTTGGAATGTGGCGGCGAGATCTAGAAGAGAAAATGCGTGTTGTGTCGGGCGCTATCGGGCACGAGCGTGTGCATTTTGAAGCGCCGCAGGCAGCACGGCTTGCAGAGGAAATGAAGGCGTTTCTTGCGTGGCTGAACGGGCCCACGGCGGAGGACCCGTTCATTCGAGCAGGGATTGCACACTTTTGGTTTGTCACAATTCACCCATTTGAAGATGGGAACGGGCGGATTGCGCGCGCGATCGCGGATATGGCACTGGCGCGAGCAGATGGGATCAAGGATCGCTTTTACAGCATGTCATCACAGATCGAGGCGGAACGAAAGGACTATTACCTTGAACTGGAAGCAGCGCAAAAGGGTGATGTAGATATCACGCGCTGGCTGATGTGGTTCCTGGGATGTCTTGAGCGCTCGATTGACAGTGCAGAAGAAGGGCTCTCGCACGTATTTCAGAAGGCGCGATCGTGGCAGCGGATCAATCAAATATCGGTCAACGAGCGGCAGCGCGCGGTCATCAACCGCATGTTCGATGGATTTGAGGGCTATTTGACGACTTCGAAATATGCAAAACTGGCTAAGTGCTCTGCGGACACCGCTCTGCGTGATATTCGAGAATTGGTAGAGAAAGGGGTTTTGGTCGTCAATGCGGCGAAAGGTCGGAGTACGAGTTATCGATTGGTGGAGGCAGAGGGAGCAACGGAAACCAACTGAGCCCGCTGGCCCCAAATCGACGCGTTTAGCGGGAAAATCTATGGTCGGAGATAGAATACGGGGCAATTCCAAACTCCGTCGCGAAGGATGTTTTTGAAACGACGTGTAATGAACTCGCTCGCGAACTCGCTTTGCGACTATCTCTGTTCCCGCAACAACGACATTGCGGGATATTGGGGCATCGGTGTGCTTTGCGCAGCTTCCAAAAAAGCAGCTCGAGCGAAGTTCGGCTTTAAGATATATCCGGGACAAGCGATCATCATCAATGGTTGTGAAGTCACTGACTCAAAGCGCATCACCGGCAAACTGGTCGGGCTCGGCATTGAGTCAATCGAAGGACGACTTTCCTTTTTCGAGGACGGCCGATTCCCTCATGGAAAAGAAAAATACACGTGCGGAATCGCTGTTGCAATTACCCAGGCAGGCCGCACTGGAATGAGTTTGAGCCACGTTGAGTGTTGGCCGCTTGATCCGTCGCGCGAATCGCGGCGGGCGTGCGCCACACTCGCCCGGGTCTCTTTGATGGACCGACTGAAGAAGTTGCTGAAATGAAAGAAATCTCTGAATATGCGCAACTTCCGGCAGGGACAGGAAGGTGTAACGAAATGAAGGCCATTCCCAATCCGGCAACGGCTCAATTTCATCTGGCTGCGGTTCAAGACTTTTGGTTCCATTCCGGGTGGCAATGCACTGAGGAAGCGTTTGCCGTAGCCCTTGGAAACTATGCGGGCGTTGCGGATGACTACGCGGCCGCGTTCTGTAGATGAACGGATGAGGCGGCCAAACCCCTGTTTGAATTTGATGATGGCGCGAGCGAGAGAATCGTCTTTGAAGGCGAGAGGCGGAGCACACGATACAGATGCATGGGCTCGCCGCCCCTGCAACCCCGCCCGGAGAAGAGAAGGAGGGGGTTTGGTCTTGCCAATATTGTCGCTCATGATCCCATCACTAGCACTCGCAGAAATTTCGTGATTGTTGCGCAACCGGTCGCTGCGTGCAACTCGAGCCGATTCTGTATCGAGAAAATATGGTTCAAATTGGCTCAAAATGCGGATCACCGCGCCGCTAGTCCTTGATTCTGAATCACGGTTGCTTACTTTGATCCTCTACATCTGTTGCGATTGAGGAATTGAGTTTGTACGGGAGTCGGTGCTTCGTTCCAGTTACCTGAACAAATCAACCTCTCGAATCCGCCATTGAGAAGTTGTTGCGTTTTCCAGGTTGTGGCGCAGTTCAAAAAGCACCTTGTCGAGAGTCTCTGGTGCGAGTTCGCCATCAACGTGTACCCGCATGTCGTTATAGAAATCCTCAATTCGAATTCTCACTCCGTGGACATCAATCGCGAACACCGTCACTCCTTGCTCTTCCGGCGGCAGCCAGAAATGTTCGACATTCCGCAGGCGAAATGCGTCTGCGGGAATTTCGGCGCAGTTTCCACCTGTTTCGGTCAGGAGGAATTTTCGATGCTTTTCCTGGGCGCAAAGGAGTTCCCATCGCAGGTCTTCAATATACAGGCGGTGCGCAGCGAAGTGACTCACTTTGTGCGGCTCTTGCTCGCGGTACAACTCGCCGCCACGGACCGTGATTGCGTGCCGCGCGGTGTCATACGAGCCGTGGTGATTGTGAATCCAGCCGGGGCTTTCGCCATTGGGATGCAGGTGAGTGATTCGATACGTTTCGGTGTCGAGCACATAGACCGGGGTCGGGCCGGGGTCGCCCTCATCGCGCCCGTATCCAAGACGACCGATGATGTAGATCTGTTTTCCCACCAGTGTCGCAGAATGAAAATCGGTGCATGCGAACTCTGAGCGCGGATACGCGTACATTTCGACTTCGCCCGAATCAGGTGTTACCCAGTCCTTGCCGGGCGCGGGTCGTAACACCGTTACATCGTTGTAAATGCAGAAATCCGGGTCGTACGAATCTTCGTGTTCTCCGGCGATGCAGATGATGCGGCCATCTGGCATGAATGTTCTGGACATTCCCAGTCGCTGGAAACACCAATCCGCTTCATGCACCAGCTTGCACCCTTCTGGGCCGCAGTCGAAATAGTTGGACTTCATTCCCAGATCCTGCCGCACACCATATGGCCCTGCGTTGTGGCGGATCATCCATTCCCAGTGCTCGAGTCTCATTCGCTCCGGATTTGAGGTTCCGAATCGGCGTTTGCACTGCTGTTCAAAGATCTCTCGTGTGACGGGCATGGGGGATTGTAATGCGTGCGGGCATGTGGATGGGACACAGAAAGGTCGTAGTCGCAGTGCTGGAAGGCAGTTGCCCGCTTGGATCAGGTCTACGGGTCGACACGGAGTGCTTAACGACTCTGACAGCGGGAAGGCGGCAAGGTTAGCTCAATAGGGCTGTTGTGCCAAACCATGCAGATGATTAGGCTCGAAGCCCCTGCAACCCAACGCCGTGAACTTAACAAATAATCAGTGGCTTAAGCCATCTTAACGGGAAGCCCGTTGAAACGGGCTGCAAAGAAAATGCATGAAAAACAGGCATTTTCGCGTCCTAACCACGGCTGAAGCCGTGGCCTACAAGCGAGCAAAGCCGTTGAAACGGCTTCTGAAGACGTATGAATCGCGTCAGTTCACGGCGTTGCCATGCTACCCCGCCCGGAGAAGAGAAGGAGGGGTTTGGTCTTGCCAATATTGTCGCTCCTCATCCCATCACCAGGCCTCGTTCAGTTTCTCCGTGCCAGAGGTGCGGCAACACACTCCACAGTTGACTGACTTGTCTTCCTCCTACGCTCTGCCTGTGAAGCCCAGTCCAAGAATCTGGCGCAAACTGGCGTGGAGCGCAATGATTCTGTCAGTGCTTTTCGCAGCCACATGGATCGTGAGCAACTGGACTGTTTTGGCGATGCTCGTGTCTGGCAAAACAATGATCGTCATCGCATCAGGCTGCCTGATCTATGACTCTGTCGGGTTATGGGATGAACTCATCTGGCCAGGCTTTACAGCCAATCGCGATGAACTTCGCGAGGTTTCAGGATTTGGAGGCTTCATTCCTGCCAGATTTGTCGGGCCCCAATCTTTATTGATAAGCATCCCAATCTGGATTCCGTTGCTCCTTTCACTCTTTGTCGCGATCATCGCACGGCACTTCTATCTCCGCCTCGCGCGTGCGACTCGCATTGGTCTCTGCGCCATATGCGGCTACAACCGCGCTGAAGTTGATTCGGCTTCGCCGTGCCCCGAATGCGGCGGTTAGAGAGCCAGTTACACGGCAGAGGCGGGACAGCACGAGGCGGCAATAATCTGCCCAATGCCTCCACCTCTCAACCAGACATCTCAAAAATCGGTTCCCAGTGTTTCGACGGCGTTTGAATCTCGCGTGGCGTTCAACTCTGAACGCATTGGCGCGGCGGCGGTGTATTGCTCGGATGGGCGGTATGGGGAGCAGTGCGACGACTTTCTGCACAACTCGTTGAAGCTGCCGCGGTATGACCGGGTGGCGATTCCTGGCGGGGCGGCGGCACTGGCGGGGCATTTTGAGACGTATCGGGATGAGGAGTCGCTGGTTCCGCAACTGGAGTACTTGATCAGGACGCATCAGCTTGAGCATGTGGTGCTGATCGCCCACCAGAACTGCGGGTTTTATCTGCATCGGTTGCGGTGCACGCCTGAGAAGGTGGCAGCGACTCAGGTAGCGGATTTGCAGAAGGCTGCAGAGCGGATCTGGTCGATTCGATCGGGGCTTGTGGTTTGTGCGTATCTGGCACAGATTGAGGAGACGCGAGTGTGGTTTGAGAGTGTTGCGCTGGCGCGGTGAGGAATGGGAATGTTTCTAGTTCAAAGACTCACTTGAGCTGCAGCTAGCGACTTTCGGTCGTTCTGCCTGGAGTATTTTCACGCAATGATTCTCACAACGGT
>SXOY01000003.1 GCA_005776545.1 Planctomycetia bacterium
GCCGAAAAGGCGATCGCCTATTCCGAGAGCTTTGCCTATGCCGGGCGCTACGAAGTGCGTGAAGGCGCGGTGTACCACTCGATCAAGGTGGCGACCAACCCGGCGCTGATCGGCATTACCTCAACCCGTTACATTGAACTGACAGGAGACCGCTTGATTCTCTCCGGGCCCGATTTTGCCGCCGGGAGCCCGCGCACGCAACGCATCGAGTGGCGGCGCGTCAAGGGCGGATCTATTTAAACGGGTTCAGCACCGCCACATCAAAGCCGGCGAAATCCGCCACGTTGCGTGTGACCACTGTAAGCTTGTGAATGCGCGCCGTAGCCGCGATCATCGCGTCTTCGTAGAGCGTGTCTGAGCGTGCGTGCATCAGCCGCGCCCACATGCGGAATGCCGGGCCGTCCATCGGCAGCACGTTGTAGGCGCCAGCCATCTGATCGATCCAGCGTTCAAGCTCAGCCGCCTTGGCGCCGTCCTGATCGCGCGTGGTTTCGATGCCGGCCTGAATCTCACCCAATGTCACAGCCGACAAATGCAGATCGGATTCATCTACTGAAGTAATCCACGCCAGCACCGCACCGTGCGGTTTGGGCCGGCGCAATTCCGAAACCACGTTGGTATCCAGAAGGTACATCTTCGTTACAGCAGTGGTTCAGACCTGCGCCGCCGCGCCTTGCCACGAGGCGGTGCCAGGTATTCCGTGCGCGCTTCTTCCGCGAGCAGAAGCGCCTTGAGCGAGGGGCGCGCGGCCGCCTGGAGCCGCCGCCATTCGGCCAACGGCACGAGCACGGCCGTCTCCGCGCCGCGTTTGGTCACCATTTGCGGGCCCTCGGCGATGCAGGCTTCCAGAAATTCGCTGAAGCGCGCCTTGGCGTCTTGCACTGGCCAGTTTTGCATGGGTCCACCTTGGGCTGACTAGTATTCTGACTATTTTATCATCGTCGGAATAGAATAGCTGCAACACACACTTCAATATGATGGTTTGTCCCCGCGCCTGCAACAGCGAAGGTTGTTGATGCAAAAATTGAGTCGAGAGTCGCGGTGATTTTCCTCAGTCGGTATACAATTTTGTACAGAAAGGACGTGAAAGGGACACGACGAAGAGTGTGGTCAACGCAAGAAAGGGCAAGAGATGAAGATCGATACTGAAATGCGCCGTGTAAGCAAGCCGGGTGCAAACCTGTTCTGGGAACTCGGGTTTTCGGCCGAGGAAGCCAAGCGACTGCAGGCAGCCGCACACAACAGATCAACGACACGCGGCAACTCAAAGAGCGATTGATGTCTGAACTTGCCGAATGGATAGAGCAGCATCACCTGAAGCAGGCTGAGGCGGCGGCGATTCTGATGGTGTCGCGCCCACGCGTATCCAATGTGGTGAACAGGAAGACGACCAAGTTCACAATTGATACGCTGGTTGAGATGCTCAGCAGAGTAGGAAAGCCCGTCAGGCTGGCAATCGGCTGAACACTTGTTGACGTCGCCGTCGGATTGATGAACCCTGCCGATTTCCATCACGGCACGAATCAACTTTTATTGCAATGAAGGACGCATATGGACACTCAACAACAAAAAATCATGCGAAGTCACTTGACGACTGCAGCCAAGGTTCGACCGCAGCATCGAATCGAGGCAATACACATCCTCCCAGGACAAATCAAAACTGGGTACTGGGACGTGCAAATTCTGTTCGCCCGTTTTTCAAGATTTTGGCGGATCTACTGAATCCGGAGCGATTCACCTTCTCAAAACTTGGGGTGATTCAGAACCGACAGTTAGGCGTGCCGTTGGTGGTGAAACTACCAATCGGGCGCAAAGCGTTGCTCAAACCACCGCCAGAAATGCGACCGTGCGAGGAGAGCAATCGTCTGGTCCCTTGCGGAGATCGATTTTGACTGCCCATGAAATTCTTGCCCTGCGGTGTCCCTCGTGCGGTGCCGGCGCGAACCAGCCATCCCGAGTGATGCCCTTCGGCGCAGAGTTTCGCTGTGATCGCTGCAACGTTATATCTGTTCTGATTATTGATCGGGCGCTCGTTCCTCTGAGCACCCTGCAGACGCACGGAGATAAGGTCTGCAGATCATGCGGCCGCCTCGCACTGCGGGAGGCGCGATTCTGCCAAGCAGGTCACGCGCTGGTCCGAAAATGCTGCTTTCGAGATTGTCAGCGGGAGTTCGCAGTCGATCATCAACGATGCGATTTCTGCGGAAGGCTGCAAGACACAGATTTCCACTATTGACCAAGAGTGGAGCTTCCAAGACCGTTGCGAGTTTATGCCTAAGGTGAATCGCCCGTGGGCTCGTCATCCTTCCCAGCCCTGGAAAGACGCGTGCCCCGGATGCCCACCCCCGGACTTTCGGTATAGCGCCCCCACAATGCAAAACCCCTAACCGTAATGGCAGGGCCTAAGTGCAAAAATCACAACAACAATTCGATGGTTCCCCGACCTGGGCTCGAACCAGGGACCTGCGGATCGACGCTTCGCAGCCTCACGGTCAATGCCGCGTTAGCAGAAAATTGACTTTAGTGATTGTCCCGCGGCACCCCAAACGTCGCATGAATCTTCTGGTACTTCACCGCGGGCTTGAGCACCATGCCGTTCGAGAGTTCGTCCACGATGCCGCGTTGAATCTCCTGCCAAGGCGTCTGGCTCTTGGGTGACTTGTAGCCGCCCTTCTTGGCCAGGTCAGCGCGCCGC
>SXOY01000346.1 GCA_005776545.1 Planctomycetia bacterium
GGTGGCAATGTCTTTGCTCGATTCGGCAATGGTGGGGCACCAATGACCATCCCCTCTGCAGCCAATCTGCCTTCCAACACCTGGTCGCACTTGGTTGTCACCGTCCGCCGCAATGACCCCCAGGGAATCAAGTTCTACGTCAACGGAAATCTCATTACCCAGACAAGCAGCGTCCCGATCAACGGTTTCAATCTCAACAACACCAATTCACTCCATGTTGCCGCCGCCGGATCGCTCTCTAACTTCTTCAGCGGGCGAATCGACGAAGTGGAGTTCTTCAAACGCTCTCTCACTGCACTAGAGGCCTCCAACCTCTACACAGCCGGGGCATCTGGCAAGTGCAAGCAATGGGTATTTGTCCCGCCAGTTCTCGCATTCTGCTACCCCAATATCAACACTGTCAATGGAACAGCTCAGATCGCCAATTACGGCGGCCCGACTTTCTCCCCGGCTGACTACTGGTTCAACCCGCTCTCTCCCGGCAACCTGGGAAGCACAATCTGGGGCCCAACGAGCTTTGCTTATCCCGCGCCACCAGCGGTGATTCCATTCGCTACTCAATCAATCCCCCTAACAATCGGGCGGCCGGCAGGTATGACGGCAGTGGGAATCACTGGTGCATACGAAATGTGGGGCCAATTCCCCGTCGCCGGCTCCACCATGCGTAACTCTCAGGGCGTAGTACGTGACTATCGCAACCTGTGCATTCAGATTCTCGGCGGAAACAACGGGCTTGGTGCTTTCTCCAGCAAAGTTGGACAGTTCTTTGACATCACGTATGCCGCCATTAACAACACGCGGACTCCTATGACTGCTACCTTCCGCGTTCGCGTGATTGGACCGGATATGGAACCAGACATGCGTGTCATATCACTCAATGGCCTGCCACCAGGTCAGCCCTGGATCCGGACTCTCACAGTCGGCGGCGAGAGCCAGCAGACCGAGGTCCTCAACATTCAGCCTGTCATGGATGACCCCATGGGCTTCCAGACCATCTTGATCGAAGCCGATCTCGACGGCGATGGAGAATGGGAACCTGTCAGCTCCGCCAGCGTTCAAGTCATCACTCCCGGCCAATGCTCCGCAGACTTCAACGGTGATGGCAGCGTCGATTTCTTCGACTACCTCGACTTCGTTGACGCTTTCTCAAACGCTGATCCTGCCGCGGATTTCAATGCTGATGGTGTAATCGACTTCTTCGACTACCTTGACTTCGTAGACGCATTCAGCATCGGCTGCGACTGATTTGCGGTTTGAACATCTCAAAACTCAAGGGCCGGGCGTACAGCGCTCGGCCCTTTTGCCATTTGTGTACCAGAATTGCCCTGCGAACCGAATACAACCCAGTGTTCACCAACCTCCATTCCGCATCGGTGATTGGAATCAACGCTCTGATCGCATGCGCTGCAGCTGTTGCTCAGACCGCGCCAACTGCTTTTACCTACCAAGGGCAACTTCGATTCAATAACGTGACTGTGGTAGGTCCCGCAGACTTCGAGTTCAGGATGTTCGATTCTGTGACCGGCGGCAAGCAAATTGGCCCCGCTCTGTCAGCTTCCCGCGTGCCGTTGCAAAGCGGCAGATTCAACGTTCAACTTGATTTTGGTGTCTCTCCATTCGGTGGGGCCACTCGCTGGCTTGAAATCGGGCTTCGAACTCCTGGTGCGGAAAGCTCAGATTTCACAATTCTGCATCCACGCCAAGTTCTTTCAAATTCCCCATTCACCATCCAGAACGGTGCTGTTTCGACCTCCGGGACCACCAAAGAGACCGCCGCTGCCACACCCGGACCTATTGGGCCTCCCGGACCACAAGGAAAAACAGGTGATCGGGGCGAACGCGGTGAAAAGGGAGATTCCGGTCCCCCCGGTGTCCGCGGCGAGCCAGGTTCTCCCGGACCTGCAGGGCCGCCGGGGGCGCAGGGGCCAGCGATATGGAATTCGGAAGCCGCGACTATTACCTCCTACATTGTCGGCCCACGAGATACTCCCGCTCCGTTTTCAAGTATTCAGGAGGCGATCGACAAAGCTGTTAAAGATGGCGCATCTGCTGCAACACCAGCTGTGGTGCTGGTGCGACCAGGAACATATCGAGAGAACATCAAATTAGTTAGCGGAGTTCACATCCAGGGTGTTGTGACCGGTCGGTCTTTCGCTGCAACAGTACTTGGGACAGTTACCGCACAACTCGGCGATGGCGGCACGGCAAGCTGGAATTCGGTCAGCATCAACAGCAAAGTCGGGCCGGCTCTCAAGTGCCTCGGCGAGCACTCCCAGCAGCTCTTTATCAACAGCTCAAGCTTGTACGCATCAAATGGGGCAGTGATTGAACTCTCCGGTGCCGGTTCTATTTCATCCCAAAGTGTCTCATTGCAAGTGATTAATAGTGGTTCGGACGCGGCCATTGCCTGCAACGGAGGGTCGATTTCGATAATTGACGGACTGCTCAGTGCTTCCTCCTTGGATTCATGCGCTGTCCGAATTGGTGGCATTGGAAAGGCCGTGATCAAAAACTCCGAGATCCGCGGCACCATCGAAATAAACGACGATGCTTCCCTCACACTGAAAACTACAGAAGTTCAAGCGGGTCTGGCTCATGCTGTCAACGCACGGCAAGGCAAAGCTGGGCTGGTGCTTCTCGTTGATTCAGGGTTGTCAACGACCAAATCCCCGACCGTTTTAGACACCGGCGATGGTCCTCTTTTGTTCGCACATTTGGTCTTCTCGGGAGGCGGGATCGGAATGCCAGAAACCGCATTTCGCTTGCCAAGCACCGATTCCCCGCCAACCAAGTCCGCAGAATAATCTGGATTTCAGAATTGTCAGTCTGATTCCAGAAGGTCCAAGCCTGATAGCTGTAGTGTCCAGTGAGACTCACATGAAGTGAACACGGTCTAACATTCATCCATGAAGCTCCCCACCGATCGCGTCAAACAACTCCGTAGTTTTTACGACGGACGACCCGTCTGTGTAACTGGCGGCGCAGGTTTCATCGGTGGCCATCTCGTTGACACACTGCTAGGCTGTGGGGCGATTGTTTCGGTTATTGATGATCTTTCCAATTCGACGCTTGAACACCTGGCAACCTTGCTCGAGTTTGAACCTGCTCGCATGCGATTCGTGCACGGATCAATCCTCGATGATGAAGCTCTTACCGAGGCTATCAAGGGTTGCAAAACAGTCTTTCATCTTGCCGCCATCGGATCCGTTCCTCGTTCCATTGAAGATCCTCGTCGCAGTTTTGCGGTAAATGCCACGGGCACGCTCCGGGTTCTTGACATTTCGCGGCAGCAAAAAGTTCAACGTGTCGTACTGAGTTCCTCAAGTTCAGCATACGGCGATGAAGTTGCGCTCCCCAAAGTCGAAACTTCTCCACCCCGGCCTATGAGTCCTTA
>SXOY01000029.1 GCA_005776545.1 Planctomycetia bacterium
GAACTGCGTCAGCCCGTTCACAGTGCTGGCAAGAGTCATGGTGTTTGAGCCAGTGATGAAGCTCGCGATGGGGTCGATGTCAATATCGAAGTTGTTGTCGATAATGTCGGTATCGCCAAGCAGGTCTTGGATCATCAATTCCGATTCGTCTTGTTCGCCGCCTGTGGCAAGGAACGCTTTGTACATTGCTTCCTTGTTACAGCCATGAATACCCATCTTGTGATCGTGATCGCCAGCGCCTGGGTGATCTTGTGGCAATGGCGGCAGAATGAAGTTGCCATTTGGAATCACGCCGATCCGGCAATCAATCGAACCGGGAAAGCTGCGCATAACCTGCGCCGATGCGTTACTTGGAAGTGCGGCGATAGAAAGACCCATAGCGGTGACTGAAGCAAGTGTCAGGCACGCCGCCGAATTTCGGAGGTTGTTCAAGAAAGCCCCTTTCGCGATCCACGAGTTCGTCGAGCGTAAAGAATACCATGTCGGGCAATACCGAACATGACTCTATCAAGCCCGTCAGAACGACACAAAAAACTTTGTTTTTTGACCAAAAACGCCGGAACCGGCGGCCCTCCGACCGCCGGCTCTCGGCCCACATTGGGCCGCGTCTATTGAGTTCTCCCCGCTCGCCGGTTCCTGTTCTACACCAATCCGGCGGGCGTATGAGTCTTCGAACAAACCAAAGGAGACCAAAGACGCGGCGAAAGTACCGCCAAGAAACAATTTCCGTCACATTCGGCCACTTTCGCAGCCGTCTCCCGGACGGAGCGGTACACCAAGAGAGGCTCACGCACGACCGTTCGCCCAGAAGATTCGCATTGACTTGTTTTCCTGCGCAAATGCATGAAACCAAGTCAACCACTATCAATGCGCTGGGAACGCGATGAAAGTTCCATGGTGGTGCTCTTTTTCGTTTCGAAGTCGTTGAACTTCAGATTTCTGCGCGTCTGTATATATAGCTTGTGCACAACCGACATTCGGTTTTGGGACCCGCCAACAGTGCGCTCTACCCTACGCCACACATGAGCGTTCCTAATCCACCTGTCATCACCCGCTTCGCCCCCTCTCCTACCGGTCACTTGCATATTGGCGGCGCTCGCACCGCGCTTTTCTGCTGGGCCTTCGCACGCAAGATGGGAGGTCACTTCACGCTTCGTATCGAAGATACTGATCAGGCTCGCTCAAGCGATGAATCTGCGCGTGGCATCATGGATGACATGGCTTGGCTCGGTATCGACTGGGATGAAGGCCCGGTTCACACATTTGGCGGCAAGCAGATTGGCGGCGACCCGCGCGGCGTCGGACCGTTCTTCCAAGCCCGGCGCGTTGCCCTGTACAACAAGTATCTCATGCAGCTCGTGGAACAAGGCCAGGCATATCCAGCATTTGAGAAATCTGAGGATCTGGAGGCGGAGCGAAAGAAGGCGGTGGCAGCGAAGCAGACGTATCGGTATAACCGCGCTTCGTATCATGCGATGCCGGATGTGAAAGATCGTTTGAAGCGGATGGAAACCGGCGAGCCGCATGTGATTCGCCTGCTGGCGCCCCACGAGGAGATTGTGGTGCCGGATAAGGTGCTGGGCGATGTGAAGATCGCGCCGGGCGAGCTTGACGATTTCGTGATTCGCAAGGCCGATGGATTTCCGACATATCACTTCGCGGTTGTAGTTGATGATGAGACCATGGGAATCACGCACATTATGCGTGCCCAGGAACACCTTGCAAACACGCCGCGGCACGTTGCGCTGCAGAAATCGCTGGGGTTCCGCACACCGTTCTATGGACACATGCCGCTGATCTTCAATATGGATGCTTCCAAGATGAGCAAGCGCGACAAGGCGAAAGCCGCGCGATTGACATTGAAGCAGGCAATGCAGAAAGATGCAACGCTGAAGGCAGAGGGAATCGCGACAAAGCTGGGAATGGATCAGAAGCTGGTCGCTGATTTTATTGCGGCGGAGAATGACAGTATTGATGTCGCTGCGAAAGTCGCGGATGTGTTTAAGATTACTCTGCCGGAGGTTGAGGTTGCAGACTTCCGCGCGGCCGGGTATTTGCCCGAAGCGATTACGAACTTCCTGGGATTGCTTGGGTGGAATCCGGGACTGAAGACCGCCGATGGCAAGGATCTTGAGAAGTTTGACATGGAATTCCTGAAGTCGAATTTCAGCATCGAGCGGATTGGGCGGACGAATGCGAAGTTTGATCGCACCAAGCTGGCGAGCTTTGATGCTGATTACATCGCCGCGATGTCTGATGCAGATTTCGTGACACGGCTTACGGCGTGGTGCAAGGAATTCCGGCCGCAGATTACCAATCGGCTCAATCCGCAGCAACTCGCGTTGCTCGCCAGTGCGCTCAAGCCGCGATGCAAGGTGCTTTCAGATATCAGCAACGTCGTCTCGTTTGCAATGACCGGCGATGACGGATATTCCTTCGATCCTGCGGCGATGACCAAGGTCTTTAAGTCGCCGCCCAAGGAAGGAACTCCCACAGCGACGACAATTCTTAACGAGATTCGCGCGTTGCTCGCCGCGATTCCAGACTTCGCTGCGCCCGTCGTGGATGCCGCGATTCATGAGTATTCCGCATCGAAGAACTTGAAGATGGGCGATGTTGCCCAGCCGCTGCGAGTCGCGATTGCAGGGGTAACTGTGAGTCCGCCACTTGGTGTGACACTGGCGGTGCTCGGGCAGACTTCCACACTCGCCCGCATCGATCGCTGTCTGGCTTCTCTGTAACTCAGCACTCAGTACTCATCGCTCAGCACTTTGACTTATGGACCGCTTCGCACTCTACGAACTTTGTGTCCAGTCGCCGCGGCATGTGGTGGGTTTTCTGTACGCTGTTCATGGTAATCAGCCAACTGTTCTGCGCGAAGATTTCTGCGGCACGGCGGCGGTGAGTCGTCGCTGGATCGATGAAGGCAATCGCCGCGGCGAAGAGTTTCGATCTATCGCGATCGATCTTGATCAGGCCACGCTTTCCTGGGCAAAGTTTCATGCTGGCGAATTCGCATCCAAAATAGAGTTTCTCCGCGGCGATTGCACCGGGGCTCAGGCACCTGCAGGCACGATCGGCGCGGACATTATCTTCGTCGGCAATTTTTCCATCGGATACATCCACACTCGCGCAGAGCTGCTTTCCTATCTTCGCGATTCACGCGATCGACTCTCGCGGGCAAACGCCGGTTTCGGCGGCGGCATTTTCGTCTGCGATCTCTACGGCGGCAGCGGGGCGTTTAAGTTAGGTGGGCTTCACCGGCGATACTCAGGACCAAAAGGCGAGCAAGTGCATTACAACTGGATGCACGAAGAAGCTGATCCATTGACGGGCATCGTGCAGAATTCAATTTCGTTTCGCGTGATCGAGCGCGATGATGCGACGACTGAATACCCGCGCGAGTTTGTATATCGCTGGCGGTTGTGGTCGATACCGGAATTGCGGGATGTGCTGATTGAAGCGGGGTTCGCATCTGTCGAGGTGCACGTTGAGTGCAACATCGCGCCGGGGCATGTGCCCGCGCCGGTGAGCGATCCAGCAGAGATCAAGGAAGATTGGATTGTGTTGGTTGTGGCGAGGACCTGAGTGTCGTGTTCGATGGGTTTAGCAACCAGCCATGAAGTCGTTGAGGAAATCCAGGTAGTCAAAGATATCTACAATGTATTCGTCAGGGGTGCTCCAACGCGCGCGATAGCTGCCGGACACAAACCAATCGACATACGTGAAATAGTCCTCAATATTGATCACACCGTCGAGGTTCGTGTCAGTGCGACAAGGTGGTGTGACAATCGCGGTGTCGGGTTCGGATTCGAGTGCATATCCCCCTTGACCCATCCAACCGTAATGCCAGCCATCTGAAAGGCGAACACGCACTCCGACAAAGCGACCGACAAACGAGCTGCTAAATTGCCCCTGTGAGCCTGTGTATTGACTTGTGTTCTGCCACAAAAGTGCCTGATTGATTACGAAATTGTATTCGATAGCCAGGGGACAGCCGGGAGTTGTTTGCCAACCTTGACAATTGGTGTAGAAATTTCCAATTCCGCCGCCAGCTATTTCAACATCGGGGCCGGTAGGTAAGTAGAAAGAGAACATGAAACTACAACTCATTCCCAAATAGCAGGCAGAACTATATCCGAGTGTTCGAGTACTGAGAACGCCCGTTTGATGTGGAGATTGCGAAATATCAAAATATGATGTCGGTCCTTGCCAGCAAGCGTTTCGCATTGACTGCCACGCAAATGGTCCGTCAATTCCAAAGCGGTACACGATCGGGCTTGCAACCACGTTCGCTGTGATGCACGCACTGAGTAGCGACAAACAAGTAACAGTCTTCATGACGTTCTCCTTGATCGGGTAGTGTACAGAGTGTGACCGCACGATGCAACGGCGATTTGGCCGCTAAAGGTGGGTTTTGTGGTCATTCCGATGGCACTATTCCATTTTTTTCCAACCTCTCAATCGCCTCCCGCACCTGCCGCGGCATGTTCGTCTTGGTTCCTGCGGCGTAGTCATACGTCACAATCGTGCCCCGTCCAATCGCCGCGACCGCACTCAGCTTGGTGCTGTACACCTCGTGCTCCAGCGTAAATCGATCCGTACCCATTTCAACCAGCCTTGCCCGCACCGCCAACACATCTGGATACACAACTGGTCTTCTAAAGCGGCACTCGACATGCTGCAAAATAAATCCGACGCCATCAACATCGCGCAGCGAGGAGAGTCCCATCGCCGCGATGTATGCGACCCGCGATGATTCCAGGTAGCGAAAAAACAGCACGTTGTTCACGTGCCCGAGCGCATCCATGTCGCCCCAGTGAATGGGAATGTCTATTGAAATCGGCCACCGGTCGTTGCTCAAACCGCGACTCCTGTCACTTTCCAACCTTGCGAAGCAACGTGATGCGCCCAATGGGAACCCATTCCGCTACCAGAATATCACCCGTCGCCAGGAAAATCGCCGTGTGCGGATGAATGAACTTGCCCGAAACAAACTTCTCCCGCGGCTGCCCGCGAAGGTTGCTTGGCGCGCCATCTCCCAGGTGCACGATCACCTTGTTGTCTTTATCCAGCAACGTGATCACACTGTCCAGATCGGGGACCAGCAGAACATCGCCGCGCGTCTTGAAGTGACACGGCTGGCGCATCCCCTCAGTCACAAATCCAAGGTGTTCGCCCTCAAGCGTCATGTACTGAATCCGCCGGTTGCCGCGATCCGCAACGGCAAGCTTGGGTGTGCCCGATCGCGTGTCGACCCACATTCCATGCGGGCACGACACTTGCCCCTTCTCGCTGCCCGGCCCGGCAAGCGTCTTGACATACTTGCCTTCGCTCGTAAACCGATGCACATAAGACGATCCGTACCCATCACCCAGATAGAAATCGCCATCAGGGTGGAACGCAACATTGGTTGGACAGAACTTATCTTTGCTCGTGTAGGCCTTCACCTCTTGCGGATACTCCATCTGCCACACAACCTTGCCATCAAGATCGGTCTTCACGACAATCCGTCGAGCGGTATCGCAGTGATACAAAAATTCTTTGTCACCTTCCTTGCGGATATCCAGGCCGTGCGCACCGCCGCGGAACTCAGCTCCCCATGCCGTCAAAAACTTCCCCGCATTGTCAAACACGACAACAGCTTCTGACTTCGTCGAACCGCCACCAACCGTGTGGGCAACGTAAATCCGCCCCGCCGCATCTTGAGCCAGTCCATGGGTGTCGCCCCAGGCCAGTCCTTCGGGAGGGCTGACCCAATCGTGCACGCATTCATAGGTGTGTTCGCCCTTTCCCAGCACTGGTGCCTTCAAACCAGACTTGTCATCACCGTGAACCGCCCCAGCACGTTTCGACATTAACATCCCGGCAGCGCTGACAGAGGCGAATTTCAAAAACGTGCGGCGTTCCATAGTGCATTCCTTTTTATCTGCCGAACCAGAATTCAAGTCCATTGTTATGTGACGATACCACACTCTAGCCCCCCTTGTACGAGACAAACAAATTCCTTATTGTGCAAAAAAAGGCACTGAATGGAATAATTGCTGACTACGGTGGACCGATTGTGGAGCAATGGATATACTTGTCCAGATCTGGTGAACTTATGTCAAATGTGACTACCAAAGTTGGAATCGGTACGGGAAGCGTGGTTGGCGTATTGGTAATCGGTGGACTTTTTGGCTCGTTTGTAGCCGCTACCGCCTACACCGCCCGCTATGCCAACGCGACCTCGTATCTTTCGAATGATCCCAAGGCCTGCACCAACTGTCACATCATGAACGATGAATATAACAGCTGGTCGAGTTCGGCCCATCATGCCCGGGCGACTTGTAATGACTGCCATGTGCCGCACGACTCGGTAGTGAGCAAGTACTTTGTCAAGGCCGAGCACGGCTACCGCCATTCCAAGGGCTTCACGTTCCAGGACTTCCACGAACCAATTCAGATTACCAAATCCAGCCGCGATGTTGTGATTGACAACTGTGTTCGCTGTCATGAGGCGATGACTCATGAGATTCGTACCGCCGCGGCGGGGACCACCCCCGGCGCCTCAGGCGGGCTTGATTGCATTCATTGTCATTCCAGGGTTGCCCACGGCGGGACTAGATAAGGAAATTTTTGTGAGCCAACTTCAGCCAGAAATCAAACCAGTTCAATCACGTCGCGGCGGAGCATCCAAGGCCGCCATTTTCTGGATCGCCGCTATCGCCTTCGGAGCGGGCACGGTGACCGTCATGATGCTCTATGGAAATATCTCCAAGCGCAAATGGGAAGGCGAGAGCACGGCCCTGAAAATTGCCGACGTCACTGAGCAAACGATTGATCCGGCGGAATGGGGCAAAAATTTCCCACGCCAGTATGATGGCTATGTCCGCACGGTTGACAATGCGAGTGCACGATTCAAATGGAGCGAAGGCCGACCAGCGGAAGCAACTGAAAACGGAGCCGATCCGCACGCCAAGAAAGCCGAATCAAAGCTCGTGTCTGATCCGCGGCTGGAGACCATTTTCAACGGCTACGCATTTGCCATCGATTATCGCGAGCGCCGCGGCCATGCCTTCATGCTCGATGATCAACGCGACACCGAGCGCGTGAAAAAACGGCCACAGCCCGGCGCGTGTCTCAACTGTCACGCATCCAACGTTGTTGCATATCGCGAGGCCGGCCTGAAACAGGGCGCGCCGGGAGCCTTGACCGATTCGCTCACCTCCGAAAGCGGCCAGAAACAACTTTTCTCAGGCTGGGAACACATCAATGCTCTTCCCTATGCCGATGCTACAAAACTCGTCGTTCACCCGGTGACCTGTCTGGACTGTCACGATCCCAAGACCATGGCTCTGCGTATCACGCGGCCAGCGTTTATGGAAGGTATCGCCAATCTCGCCAAATCCAGCGAGCCAGTGCCGCACCTCCCCAGCATCGAGCAATGGCGAAAAGGCAATCGCAAAGAGGATTACAACGCCAACACACTCGCATCGCGCCAGGAAATGCGTTCCATGGCGTGTGCACAGTGTCACGTCGAGTACTACTTCAAAGGTGACAAGAAACGGCTCACGTTCCCCTGGCACAACGGAATGAAGATGGAAGAGATGGAGACTTACTACGACTCCGTCGGATGGAACGACTGGACCCATAAAGACTCTGGTGCGAAAGTCATTAAGGCGCAGCATCCGGAATTCGAACTCTGGAGCCAGGGAATCCACGCACGCAGCGGCGTCTCCTGTGCCGATTGCCACATGCCCTACAAGCGCGAAGGCGCGATGAAATACAGTGACCACCAGGTGCAGTCACCGATGGCACACGTCAACCAATCATGCCAGACCTGCCACAATTACCCAGAATCAGAAATCCAATCTCGCGTCGATCAGATTCAGAAGCGAACCAAAGACCAGCTCGATCGCGCAGAAATCGCGGTTGTTGAACTGATCAACGCGATTAAGGCTGCAAAGGCTGCGGGCGCAGGTGATGAGCTGCTGGCCCCGGCACGCGCACTCCAGCGCAAGGCGCAATGGCGTGCCGACTTCATAAACGCCGAAAACTCAATGGGCTTCCACGCTCCTTCTGAGTCGCTGCGCATTCTGGGTGAAGCTATCGACTACGCACGCCAGGGAGTCACCGAAATCGCCAAGCTCCGGATCAATCCGGCAGCAGCTCCCGCAACTCCGCCAGTCGAGCCGGCAAAGAAGTAACTTCTGGTTCAAGGTGATTACAACCCAAGTTCAATCTTGGGAGCAAAGTGCAACGCCTCCTCCAGACACGTTTCCACCGCTGGCAACGACCAGTTGTCGGCATTCACAAAGAACACGTGATCTCGCCATGGTTCACGCACGGCCTCCGAAACGCCGCGGGAAATCAAACCCACCTTGGCAATCGGCATGGCGTGCCCCCAGCGTGTGAGTCGAATCTGCTTAATGTCGGATCGGTTGAGTTGCAGAATATTCAGAGCCGCATCAAGCTCAGGTGCAACGCGGTTTGCGAACACCTCAAACGCATCATCCGCAATGATCGCAAATCGACTGGTTCCAAAGCTCAGCGGCCAATAGCACGTCAATACATGTGAAGTCCGCGCATTGTGTCCGTGCCCGTGGTTCCTCAGCGCAAACGCCCCATTCACCACATCCGTGATGCGCAGCGGATTCGATGGGTCGTAGATTTGTTCAAACTCGCCGTTGCGCAACATGAACAAGTCGTAGAAATGTGTCCGCACCGGTCGATTCAGCAACACGTTGGCCACCACATACGCGCTGGTGTTCACTTCCGCCATCGTGAGATATCGATCCGGGTCATTGGGCCGCATATCCGTCAATATCCACTTGGCCACATGCTTCGGACATGTCATCACCACACGCTTTGCAATCAGCGAACGGAACTTCCCAGTCGAATCCTTATACACCACCAGCACTCGATCAGTGCCAAGCACCCGAACTTCAACTACGCGAGAACCACACCGCAGATACCGCGGCGGACAATTCGCCGGTGTATGCCGTTCCAGCGGAAGCAGCTTCTCCCACAACGCTTGAATCAGCCCGGCATTTCCACCCGGCAGCACCCAGCGCCCAAACTCCTCCGCCGCAATGAAATTCCAGCCGCACGCCGCCGATAGTCCTTCCCACCCCGAATTAAACGACGAGAAGCAATACGCATTGATCGCGGTCTCCAGCAATCGCGGCACAGGCACCGTCAACGTCGACTCAATGTGGTCCTTCAACGAAATCGAATCAAGATCACGAATCCAAGTGTTGTCCGCGGTCGGGTCAAGCGGAATCGCCGGATAGCGATCGACATACGTCATCACCATCGCGCGATATTGCTCAAATGCCTGTCGCTCAATATCTGAGAGGCCCGCCCCGTTCCAGAAATCAGCAACAACATTGCCGCCGAGTTCCGTTGGATCATCGGTCGAAGGGCTATCGGCGTGAATCGGAGCGACGCCAAGTCGGCGATAAAGATCTTCAAGCCCCGAACCTCGATCGGGTGCAATAAAATACGCACTCCCGAGCGAGTAAGGAATTCCCTCCCATTGCTCTCCCATGCCGCTGCCGCCGACTCGATCGTGAAGTTCGAACA
Source organism: Planctomycetia bacterium (assembly GCA_005776545.1). The sequence goes on from SXOY01000029.1 coordinate 9,568, forward strand.
ACACCGGATTGCGATGGCGCAGGAGATACGCAGTGGTGAGGCCGGAAAGTCCGCCACCAACTATGGCAATATCGACTTCTTCGGTCGGCTCGGGTGGTTTGCCATTTGGATATTGGTTTTCCGAAATGTGAAACGGAATGCGTGTATTTGGAAAATGATCACCGAACCACTTGTTGGCAAATGGAAGTCCCCCGATCATCACACTTTCCGGATGCCGCGGCACGTGCAGAAATGGCCCCGCCGATGCCAATGGTTGTGCGCCCGTATCAACGCACGGACGTGGTCTTCTATCAGCCTGCGGTGGTGCGCCCAAAAAACCGGCACCCGCACGACTCGCGATCAATCCCGCAGTAAGGGCGGCGAACCCCGTTGCAATAAATTGACGCCGCGATTCGCCTGGCTGCCCAGAGTTGTCAGAATTGGTTGATTTCATAGACCTTGCCTGATGCCTGATGCCGTGAATTGAACACGCTCAGCATACAACATCGAGCAGGCCTCATGCAAGTAAATATGTCTTGATCCGGTAATAGGTCGATTTCGTGGAACTTTCCGCCAGTCTGCCGGGTATATCCCGGTACTCCTCGCAATGCTCAATTCAATCCATTTCGCCATCGCCGCCTCTGCCATACTCCTTCCGACTTTGGTTGCACCGCCGCCGCTTCCCTCGCCGCCCTTGCACCAATCGCTCTTCCTGGAAACTCCGGGCTCATGGGTTGTTGTGCTGCTGGCGATCACCATCGCCGCGGTTCTCATAACACGGCACAGGCGATCACTCAAATACACAGGAATCGCGGCATGTGCGTTCGCGATCACAGTCGCCGCCCTTCAGTATTCAATAGTCACCGATCGCGAAGAAATCCTCATCCGTACTCGCGCGGCAGTCCTCGCCGTTGCCCGCGCTGA
>SXOY01000347.1 GCA_005776545.1 Planctomycetia bacterium
ATTTTCGCGGCAGCCCTCGCAGTCTGGGTCGTCACTCCCCTGGTTATCTCTGCCATCGTCTTCAACAGGAGATCGCCGATATGACTCGCGCTTCTCTGGCCATTCTCGCCGGCGTTGTCACTCTTGCGTTCTCACCTGCATGTCACCGTGATGACATCTCCGGCCCCCCTTCACTTCGCCTCGGCCTTGACCTGTGCATCGGTTGCGGGATGCTGATCATGGAAGACCAAAGCTCCTGCTCGCTTCTGGTTACACAAGATGGTGACCGAACCTATCTGCATTTCGACGACCCCGGTTGCCTGCTCGATTACCGCGCAGACAACCCTTCCACAGCAATTGTCGACCAATTCGTTCACGACTATCACTCGCGTCAATGGTTGACCGCAACTAACGCCAGCTACCTCGTCGGTGTCGAGAAAACTCTCTCAACACCGATGGGTTCTGGAATCGTCGCCTTTGCATCATCAACCGCAGCAAATGCTCAACGCACAACCTCCGGCGGAGACGTCCTCAAATTTGAACAACTCGCCAGCATTCGCCGTGCATGGCGAGAAACTCAACGCGCTCGATCTTCGGGTACCCCATAACACCTCTCACTCTTGATTTGTCACATCACCAAAGGAGCACGATATGTTCTCACAAACCGTCGAATATGCCTTACGAGCCATGATGTACCTGGCTTCGCTTGATGGCACACCGGTAACCAGTGAACGCATCGCCGAGAATACGCGTGTTCCGGCGGGCTACCTCTCCAAGGTCATGCGCGACCTGGTGCTGGGAAATCTCGTGACCTCATATCGCGGTCCTCGCGGCGGCTTTGCTCTGGTCTCTAAGCCCGATGCAATCACCATGCTCGATGTCGTCGGCGCAGTTGACCCCATCCGTCGAATTCACAAATGCCCGATCGATAATCCAAATCACATGAACCTCTGCCCACTGCACCGTCGCCTCGACGATGCCCTCGCGGAAATCGAACGTTCGTTCCGCACAGTCACACTCGCAGAGATGCTCGCCGCAGGCAGCATTCCTGTTCAACTAGATCTTCCTGTTCAGCCCGTCAACTCAACATCTCAACATACGAACCCTCGATGATCACTTTTCAGTTCCTCTTCTTTCTTCACATGTAAAGGACCCTGTCATGGCCGAACTCACAACCCTGTCCGCAAAAACCGTTGGTCAGCTTGTTGCAGAACGCCCGGAACGCGCTCGCGTCTTCGAACAGGTCGGAATCGACTATTGCTGCGGCGGTCGAAACTGCCTCGAAGATGCCTGTGCCAAAAAAGGCGTGGATGTTCAACGAGTTCTCTCGATGCTCGCAGCATCAGATGCCGTGCCACCAACCAATACCGACCCAGACTGGAGAACCGCACCTCTGTCACAACTCGTCCAGAACATCGAATCCACCCATCACCGCTTCATGCGAGATGAACTGCAAAGAACATCGGCGTTGATCAAAAAAGTTGCAACTGCGCATGGAGCTCATCGCCCGGCGTTACGGGAGTTAGAGCAGGTGTTTGAGGGCTTCACCAATGACCTTCTGTCTCATATGTACAAAGAGGAAGTCGTGCTTTTCCCATGGATACGCGCTATCGAATCGCAGCCCGGCCAAACCGTGTCCGGCACCGATTCGCTCGATATGCCGATCCGCGCAATGATGCACGACCACGATGATGCGGGCAACCACCTCAAGATCATGCGAGACCTGATGGATGACTACGTACCGCCGCTGGATGCGTGCGGAACTTACCGCGTGATGCTCTCAGCACTTCAGGGCATTGAAACTGACCTGCATCTTCACGTCCACAAAGAAAACAACATCCTGTTCCCCAGAGCCTTGTCCTTGGCCTCCATTCATGCCTGAATTCTCATTGTCATCACATTGCCAACGTTTTTCACGCTCAGATAGCTGCTTATGATGTACAACTTCCTGGTCATTCTCCATCTTCTAGGCTCAGCAACGTGGATCGGCGGACACGTTGTCCTTGTGCGAGTAGTACTTCCCGCAGCATTGCGAGAAAACGACCCCAGGCGAGTCACGGAATTCGAAACCGGCTTCTCAAAAATTGGCTTGGCCGCCATCGTCATTCAAATCGTGACAGGCCTTTTCCTTGCCAAACATCGATTCGGTACGTGGGGTGACATCTTCACACAATCAACACAAGCGTCGCATCTTGTGCTCACCAAGCTAGCTCTGCTGGGGATTACCTTCGCAATCGCGGCAGATGCATCACTGCGAATCCTGCCTCGTCTCGATCAATCCAAAATGCGGGCATTTGTCCTCCACGCCTGGGCAACCACCATACTCGCGATACTCATGCTCGTAGCAGGCGCTGCTGTACGACTTGGCGGTCTTTTTTGATAGGAGTGCACTTCGATGACCAAAGAGCACCATGACGCCGCCCTGTTTTCCACCGAACCTGATGCGGCAACCCCGCCCCTGAAACGTCACCAGTCATTGCGGCCACTCTCGCGTGAACACATGTGCGGTTTGATCCAAGCTCGAAACCTCCAGGCAGCAGCATCAGCAGATGAGCCGACCCGTACCCGCACCCTCGCCGAATTCACCCGTATCTGGAAAAGTGAACTCGACCAGCATTTCGCCGACGAAGAGCGTCTGCTCCTCCCGCTGATCAACTCCCCTCAGCTGAAGCAACGCCTGCTGGACGAACACCGTGTCCTGCGCGACCTGGTTGGTCAAATCCAATGCCAACCGGACCAAGTCTCCCAGAGGCCCGAGCTTCTCGAGACCCTCGGTACATTCCTGCACAATCACATCCGCTGGGAAGAACGCGTCCTCTTCGAAACAATCCAACACGACCACCCCGATTCCCTCGCCCTCATGATGCTCGAATCCAACCTCATCGAACAACTTCGACCTGGCGCCCGACCAAGATCAAGTTTGACCCACCGCTGAATTCCACAATCCACGAAACCGCAAATCAACCGATGCGGCCACCCCAAAAACGACAACACCTTGCACGAATATGCAAGGTGTTGACCAATGGGCGATACTGGAAGCGAACTACCCCAGTTTCCTGCGGGAAATTCGATAGATTCGGAAACAGCCGTCAACAAATCCGTCAACATTGGGACCGCTTCCGGCGATTCTGTGACCCCCACGCCCCCCACCGATCCCGATTTGGCGGCGATCATCGCGGCATGGTCTGACCTGCCCCCGGCAGTGCGGCTGGGAATCGCGGCAATGGTCAAGGCTGCAACGCCCCCACAGGCTGCGGGAGCGGTTGCGGCACAAGTCAAATTCTCAAACAGGAAGGCAACGCATGGAACGGATTGAAGTGGTAGACGGACCAACACTGGCGGCGGTCTTGAAACGGATCGGCAGCGGAGTGGTGTTGACGATTGGCGGCAACGATGTGGCGGTACTGGTGCGCCCCGAAGATCTTACCGGCGCGGCAACTGCGTACCTACTGGAAGCGTTGAACGTGGACCTGTCCGCATTGCTGGCAAGTTTGCCCGCAACCCCCGCCAAATAGCCCCCAACCCCCCGATGGGGGTTTCGTGAATCGACATAGGAGGGTATGCGGCATGAGGTTCGATGAATTGTTTTCAGACCCCCGGCACTATCGCGGTGACTGCCGGCTGATGCGGACGGCGATCCGGCGTGGGTGGTTAGATGCTGCCCCTCAAGAGGATCGGGATGCACTGCTGGCGCGGTTTGAGCAAGCGATCGGTGAACGCGATGCGGCGGGTTTCGTTTCTTCTACTCAAGAATGCCGCGCGATCCTGGCGCGGGCGTGGGCGATGATCGCGGTAGTGGCAGTAGACCAGCGCGATGAGCGGCGGGAGTTCTACGCGCGAATCGCTGGCGTGGCAATTTGGACGGGTGGGCGACCCCGCGAACGGCGGCACGTTGGCGACTACCCCACGCGGCTGGATGCCAACGAACTGCGCCGACGAGCAATCGCCGAAGGGATCGACCTGCGGACCCTCAAGACTGTCACGGTGGGCGGCGATGCAAAGCTGGACCCCGCACGAGCGGGAGAACGGATTGCCCTAGCGGTTACCCCAGATGCCCGATACGGCTGGCGGGTCTGGCTGGTGTGCCCCGATTGCGGAAGTCGGCGGGTGCATCTATTTCCGATCCGGGTAGGGTTTCGGTGCCGGAAGTGCGCGAGAATCGGCCACACCGGTTCTATCCACCCCGTTTGAACGCGCCAAATGCTGACAAGAGATACAGGAATATCCAAAGCAGGTTCAACACGATGAAGACTACCGCAAGGAAATACACCAAGCGGGTATGCTTGCGAATATGGCGTAACTCGTCGTGGATCAGTTGAAGTTTCTCGGAATCCGATGTTGCTTTTGGAGTAGGCGGTACATCGCCTTCCGGTGCAATATCAAATCCTGCTACCCGATGACCATCATTGACAGCCTTGATTTTTGCATTGCGAAGGTTGCTCGCATTCATCACAACTTTGTAATACTGGCTGGTCTTCTTGTCTTCGCAATCGATTTCAAAGTCTGGCATAGAACCTCCAGGGGATGCCGCATGATAACAACTTGTTGTTTGTAGTGTGTTGCGGGTCCACCGGGCACATAATTAGGCAACGGGTAGCGGGCTGATCCCCCGCGAACGGATCGGGATGGTCTTGGCTTCACTCGCACAAGACCTTCCCGACCGACCCACGATTGCGAGTGACACAATGCCAAAGCCACCAAAGGGAAAGCCGGAATCCCGTACGAAACCAAGCAAGCCTAAGACTCCCCCAGAAGTCCCACCCACCACGGGGAAAGCACTACCCGTTACCGTTGCCAAAGCGATGGCGCGACACGCGGAACAGGTACTCGCAAGGGACGCGAAGTTACTTGCCGATCCAGATATTCAAGCCGGTATCAAACAGAGTCAGAAGTTTGAAGCCGCCCGACTTGCTGCCAGTGCTGCCGCTTTGCCATTTAAAACCGCATTCGACAACTTGGTTGCGGCAAATCCAAACGGTTGCGAATCTGGTTCCGAAACCTCAAAACAATTTGCGGCACTGCGATTTGCCATTGAAGATGCCACAATGAGAACTTTCACGCAGCATGGTTTTACGTTGTCACAGTCTACGACTCAAAGTAATGACAACCCCGAAGAGGGGCGGCTGTGGTTCGATGAACAGGGGCATTTGAATCAGTCGGGGCCTGTCCCGCTGTCCCGATACTTGGGAGAGTTGTCGAATCAATTGCAACTATTTCTGATGCGGCTAGATTCGTGCGAACGAAACAACGCGGGCGACTATCTGCTGCGGGATTCACGGGCTGGCACCTTGAGTGGAATGCGGGTGCTGTGGGATAACGTTGTGCTGTTGTGCCAAACAAGCGTCGTCAGAACGCTTCCGGACTTAACGTTAGAACAGAATGAGGCTAGGAAGCGCGGTAGCGTTCTTGTAATTGAAACTGGACCGACTCGCAATATGCAACCGTTAGCCGATGCCTTGCGGCAACTGTTGTTCTCGATTCTCTACAAAGCGGATGGAAGCTGGGTGAGTGAAATTCCATCGGCCACGGTCGGCAAGATTCGGACGATCGGTGCCGAACTTCCGCAACATCGTGCGGCGTGCGAGCAATCGGAAGGCGTTGAAGGGCTGAACCCCCACAACTTAGACGACACAAAGCGCAGTGATGCTGCTCAATTGAGAAACACAGCTATCCACACGTTGTCGAATCGAAACTACGACACAGACTATCGACCTGCGTCCGCTTTCAAAAAGGGAATGGCCCCCCGACTGCGCCAAGCGGCATCGCGGAATCGCAAGTCCAAACGCGTCAAAACGCGCCAGATTGACGGCGTTGTGTGCTACTCGGTTGCCGATGTGCGGCAGTGGTGGCCTTCCGAAGCTCCGAAAGAAACGTGAATATCCGTGAGAGAGCGTGAGTATGCGTGAGAAGCAGTCAGAACCTGCACGCCGACTTTTTGGCGCGTCAATGCTTTACGCATGGAAGCAAAACTACTTACGTTGAATGAACTGTCTGAACGCACTGGCCTTCCCGTGGCATGGCTGCGGCGCGAAGCCGACGCTGGACGATTGCCGTGCATCAATGCGGGTCGGCGCCGAATGTTCCAAATTGCGAGCGTTCTCAAGTCACTTGCACAATTGCAAAGCAAGGCGGTGCGCCGTGGATAAGACTGCCCCACTGCTGGTCGATCGACGGGAAGCCGCGCGGTTGCTAAGTGTCTCGCCCGGCACGATTGACAACTTGCGAAATGCTGGCGAACTTCCATCAGTGAAACTGCTGGCGCGTCGCTTGTTCGACGTGGCAGACCTGCGCCGATTTATCGAATCACGGAAGGCGGTGCAATCTTGAACGCATCCCTATTCAACGACACGGCCCCGTCTGGAAACGGGGCGAGCGTCAACAAGCCAAACACTTCGCATGATCTTACACCCGTTGTACTGATCGCCCCCGATGGTGTACCAGATTGGGCGTGGCTGAAACTTGCGAGCGCTGGAAACCATCGTTGGGAAATCAGCGAGCGCGATGCGAGCGGCGAAGTAATCGGCACGGCGTACCGTTTGCCTGATGGCAGCAAAGACTTCAAGCCCGGCGGCAAGCGCGGGCTGATCGTCGCGTGGCCATTGGACAACTACGCGGGCACAAGCCCAACCGATCCGATTTATGTGTGCGAAGGTGCGAGCGATACTGCTGCGCTTCTGGGGTTGTACCTTACTGCTGTTGGAATCCCAATGGCCGGAAAAGGTGGCAGTATGCTGGCCGAATTGTTGAAGGACAGGTACGTTGTTATCGTGTCAGATGCGGACACTGCTGGCAAAAACAGTACCGCAAAACTCACGGAAGCACTGCTGCCTAGTTGTGCAAGTGTCCGCACGATTGATCCTCCCAACGGCGCAAAGGATGCACGGGCGGCGGTAATCGCGGGAGCGAGCGAAGCAGATTTTGCTAATTTGACGGAAGCGGCTGCAATCGTGAAGCCCGTAGTCAAACCGACAAATGGCTCGCCGGTTCTGGTTCGATTGTGCGATGTGAAACCGGAACAGGTATCGTGGTTATGGCCGAATCGAATTGCAATTGGGAAGCTCACTCTGATCGCGGGCGATCCGGGACTAGGAAAGTCGTTTGTCACTCTTGATATGGCCGCAAGACTATCGCGTGGTTTGCCCTGGCCTGATTCTCCCAATGTCCACACCATCAAAGGCGGCACAGTGATACTGAGCGCGGAAGATGGTATTGCAGACATTATTGTTCCGCGCCTGCTAGCTGCCGGTGCAGATGTCGAGCGAATTTCTGCAATCGAAGCAATCCACACCATCGGCGAAAGAGGACGCGAATCTGTACGCAGCTTTGACTTGTCACGTGATATGCCTGCGTTAGAATCTGCAATCAAGTCTGTGGATGACTGCAAGCTCGTTGTAATTGACCCAGTAACAGCGTATCTGGGCAGTGAGGTAAACTCACATAACAACGCTGAGGTACGCGGACTTCTAGCCCCACTGAGCGGGCTTGCAGCGAAGCACGGGGTTGCTGTTGTAGCGGTAACGCACCTAAACAAAAGCGGCGGCGGCCCCGCAATCTATCGTGCAATGGGTTCCCTCGCATTTGCAGCGGCGGCACGGGCGGCATGGTCAGTAAGTAAGGATAAGGCCGACGACAAGCGGCGACTGTTTCTTCCGATCAAGAACAACATCGCACCTGACTCCGGTGGGCTGGCATATCGAATTGAGTCGGCAGAAATGAAATCGTGTCCAATTGTTGTTTGGGAAACTGACCCGGTGGCCCAAAGTGCAGATGATGCACTTTCGATTGATGGCCGCGAACCGGGGGACGGGAGTGCATTTGACGATGCGATGGAATGGCTACGCGATGTGCTTTCGCAAGGCCCTTGTGCCGCGAAAGATGTATTGGCACAGGCCAAGACCGATGGAATCAAAGAGCGGACATTAGAGCGGGCTAGAAAGGCACTGGGTGTCAAGTCCCAACGTGAGGGATACGCGAATGCTGGGCGATGGGTGTGGGTAATGCCCCATACACCGCCAACAAATCCAAAGACCGCCAAGCCTGAAACAGTGGCGGACAATGGCGATCTTGGCGGTCTATGCAAAACCAGCGAATGGGGGGAGGTATGAACACAATCCCCCAAGACCTTGCCCGACTGCTAATGAACCTTGGGTACGCTGGCGTGGAACTCGCCCCCCACGCAATCGACGCAGCACGGTTGCTATTCAAACCGGGCGTGTTGCCCCCGGACTTGCTGGAGCGGCTGCGAACCCACAAGACGGCGGTGCTGGGCCTGCTGGTAAACGGGTACAAACCTACTGAGGAAGATGCTGGGTATCTTCTGGTTGAGCGGCTGGGAATGGCCGACGACTTGAAGCTATCAACACACCCCGGATCGGCGGCGTGGTTGGTGGCGGTTGGCGAGTCCCTAAGTCAATGTTGCCATAGGGCAACAACTGGGGTACAATGTCGGCATGGGACAACTGACAAAGGCAATTCAGGCGGCGATAATCGCGAGCGACCAAACCCCCTCTGCGATCGCCAAAGGCGCGGGAGTGGCCCGTAGTCAACTGTCGCGGCTATTAAGCGGCGAACGCGGGCTGAACTCGGAAACCATCGAACAACTGGCAGACTACTTAGGGCTGAAAATCACAATCGAACCAAAGGCAAAGACGACAAAGAAGGGACGCTGAACAATGGCAAGTATTGGATACGAAGGCACAGGCGGCGAATTGAAACGGATCATCTTCCGCAACACCAAAGGTAAACAGCAAGCCCTGCGGCTGGGCAAATGTTCTGAGAAGGCGGCACAACACGCGCTCGCTGGCTTTGAACGTGTACTGGAATCGAATCGACTGGGCACAACCTTGCACCCCGATGGTGTGCGATGGCTGGAAGGTGTCAACGATCGCATACACGCGCGGGTAGTTTCGTTGGGGCTGGCAGAACCCCGCAAAGGCGCATCGACCGTGACAGTCGCCCAACTGTTGGAGCGGTTTGCATCGTCGGCTGTTGTCAAACCATCGACCCGCGCGGCGTATCGCCAAACTACGAACAGTCTGCTGAGTTTCTTGAAACCAGAAACCGCGCTGGTGTTAATCACACCGGCGGATGCCGACGGCTGGCGGAAGTCGATTGTCAAGACGGGTGAAGATGAGAAGATACTCGCACCGGCGACGATCGCAAAGCGGGTTCACGTTGCACGAGCGATATTCAAGAAGGCAGTACGCTGGGAGTTGATCCCAAAGAACCCATTTGAAGACTTGCACGCTGGTTCTCAAGTCAATGCCGATCGAGCGTTCCATGTTTCCAGCGAGTCAATCACTCCGATTCTGGAAGCCTGTCCCGATGACCAGTGGCGGGCGGTGGTCGCGCTAAGCCGATATGCCGGACTGCGCTGTCCGAGTGAAATAGTGGCACTGCGCTGGGGTGACATAAACTGGGATCGCGGGCGCATGACAGTGCGAAGTCCCAAGACTGCTGGGCATGATGGGCACGCGGTGCGGGTGGTCCCGATTGCCCCCGAATTGCGCCCGATCCTTCAAGACCTGTTTGATGCTGCCGAAGATGGTGTGGAAGCGGTTGTACCACGTTTACGTGACCCCAAGATGAACCTGCGCACCACCTTCCGCAAGATCATCGCCAAAGCGAGCGTCAAGCCCTGGCCCCGGCTGTTTCACAACTTGCGTGCATCTTGCCTGACCGACTGGGCCGAACGATTCCCGGCGCACGCGGTAGCAAAGTGGGCCGGGCACAGTCCTTTGATCGGAGCGACTCACTACCTGCAAACTCGTGACAGTCACTTTGATCTGGCGGCGGGCGTTGAACCATCGGCAAAACAACCGTCAACAAATCCGTCAACACACCCGCGCCCAAGTGATACCACTGGCGAACATCCAAAAACACAAAACCCCCGAAATCCAAGTGATTTAGCGGGGGTTGGTGTCGGGTGTGATTCGCTGGAATCACGGAAAGTGGGCGATACTGGGCTCGAACCAGTGACCTCATGCGTGTCATGCATGCGCGCTAGCCAACTGCGCCAATCGCCCGAAACTGCGGCATAAGTATACCCACTATCGGCCGATTTGCCACTGCCCTTCTAAACCCTTTAGAAGCGGCTGAAAATCACCAAAAAGTCCAGATAATCAAAGAAATCGATGACTCCGTCGAGGTTAAAGTCCGCCCCGCCCGTCTGGTTTGAGAAATCGTTCACGAAATCGAGGTAATCGAAGAAGTCCACGATTGTGTCGCTGTTGTAATCTGCCAATGACGAGAACGCAAAGGTAATGTGCCGGCTGTCGTTGAACATGAAGTTCTTGCCATCCACACCTGGCGGCGGCATAACAGTTGTCGAGAACCCACCGATGATCGAACTCGCGGGCTGATTGACTGTGACAATATTAAAGGTGCTGACGACCGGTGGCTGGTATGCCCCTGCAAACGCAATATTGAGAGTTCCGGAAAGCGTAGCATCAAAGCTGGAGACCACAATTCTGCCGTACTGGCTAGTAAGGGTTCCGGCGATTGCTGCGTTGACCACGCCTGTAAATGTCGTGTTGAACCCACCAGAATTGGCAACCGTGACTATGCCCCCCGGGCCGACGTTGATAATTCCGCTATTGGTGAACGTCCCCGAGCCTCCGAGCAACATCTCACCAGTTTGAATATCCAGAGTTCCGGGGTTAAGCCAATTCGCAATATTATTAACTACGCGACCGCCATTCAACGTGCGGATTGTACCGTAGTTCAGGAAATTTGAAATGTTGACATTTAGAGTCTGGTCCGGCGCCTCACTACTGACCAGACCGTTGTTTATCACAGTGGAAGAAAGGCTGTTGGACATATTCAATCCGCCGCCAGAATTGACGTCTACACGCACCACAGCCCCGATCGCATAGGTCACGGTACCAGAACCGCCTACCGAATGACTGATGTTTCGAAGACCGGTTGCAGGGCCTTGCACAAGAATCCGATCCTGCAGAACATAACCTGGGGCCATCCCAAGCGTTGCTCCAGATGCGGATAGGACCGCGACGGTAAATGTGGTTGTACCTCTCAGAAGTATGTTCGCGTTTTCTGTGCCTAACGTAACCGCACCGTTGACCACAACGTTGTTGAGAGTACCGCCGCTGCTGGTGCCAGCGAGATAACCGCCGAAGACATTGATATTGCCACCAACAATACTCCCAAACCGAAGCCGCCAGGTCCCCTCAGACGGGCCGATAGTCTGTGTGTAACCGGAATTATTGAAGGTCCCTGTGATATTGAGGTCTCCTGTCGTGCCCGAAAGAACTCCCGTATTGGTGAACGAGTTGGTAATGTTGAGGAAGCCTGCGAGAGCGCGAATAGTCCCCCCATTTGCGAGCGATGAATTGTTGATTCCCAGCGACTGACCAACTGCTTCCGCGGAGATGAGGCCGTTATTGATGAGCGTCGCCACGAATACGTTGTTTATATTGAGTCCCCCACCGGCACCTGCAGCGAGTCGAACGACAGCGGACGGACCAAATGTAACTATCCCAGCACCAAGAGATGACAGATTGATATTCCGAATTCCAGGCGCGCCGCCTTCCGCAACCACAAGCGAGTTCAATGTGTAGGCGTATGGCATTTCCAGCGTGACATTGGCCGCCGTAAGGCGAGCGGCCGTGAAATTCGTCGAGCCGCTTACCATGACACGGGCTCCGTCAGTCCCGAGCGTGATATCACCATTGAGAATGACGTTTGCCAGAGTACCTCCGCCGCTGGTTCCCTTGAGGCTAGTGCCGTCAGCGAAACTGAGGCTACCACCATCGATTGTCCCACCAGCAAGAAATGGTGAACCACTTGCGGCATTAAAGGAAATGAGATGCGAGGAATTTAGGATCGATCCCGAAATGACTACCAAGGCGTCTGCTGTGTTCCATGGTCCGAACCCATTGGTTGCATTGAGAACGCCCCCAATTTCAAGTGTACCGCCAGTACCGCTTAAGGTTCCCGGCGATATCCAGGTGGTGTTGATGATCCGAAGAGTGCCGGCCTGGACGAACAGAGTACCGACGTTTTCAAACACATTGTTTTGAACAACGATGTTATTGATACTCAGAATTCGACCCGTCGCTTCAGCACTAAGAAGTCCGCGATTCACGAAAATGTTGTTCTGTCCGATGGAGAGAATGAGGTTGCCACCACAACCTTGGGCAAGTCGAATGACTCCGGATGGCCCAAGTGTCATGGTGGATCTGGCTCCGCCGACGCCTGCGTTTATGAATCGATCACCTATTTCAGGCCCATCGGCAACAATGGTTGAATTCAACGTGTACCCGTCACCCAGAAGCACAACTGTGCGCGGGGCACTCATGTGCAGGGCGGGAAAGGTAGTGCTTCCCATCAAAGTGATGTTGCTGAGTTGGGTGTTTAGAAACAGGTCAGTGTTCACCGTCACGTTGTTAAGCGTTGCGACGCCAGCCGCAAAGTTCAATGTGGTGCTGTCAACGAAGTTCAGAACTCCACCAGTAATTGTGCAACCCGACAAAATTGGGGAGCCGCTCGCAGCGTTGAAAGTCGTCGTAAAGCCAGTGTGGGTTATTGTGCCGGTGAAACGTAACGTGGCCGCTGCTGTGTCCAACGTACCAAAGTTTACGACGTACCCACCGGCTACCTCTACCTCGCCACCTGTGCCTCTGATGATGCCATCGTTTCGAAAGCTGGAACCACCAAGCCTGAGTGTTCCGGCGGAAACCGCCAAGGTGCCGTTGTTGATGAAACCAGGTGCCCCGGCACTAAGTACGCGATCCGCAGCTTCGGCGGTGATTAGTCCGTCGTTTGTGAGTGTACCGGAAAATATTGACTGGAACAGAAGCGAGGCGCCGCACCCCGGGGCGAGGCGGACGATTGCTGTTGAACTAAATCTGTTGTTCCCGGCAGCATTCGACGCCGTGGCAATGCTCCGAGAACCGGTCGCAGGACCTTCCGCAACAACGAGTGATCTCAGGACGTAGCCGGCGTTCATGTCGACGCCGGAACCACCTGCTACCAGTCGCAGAGCTGAAAAAATGGTCGTGCCGCTGACACGAACGAAAACACTGGGCGCATCAACCACAACATCGCCAGTGATCCTGACGCTTGCGAGTTCGCCGCGGCCGACAACCGAAATCCTCGAACCGCCGGAAAATTCCCATGTTCCGCCAGCCATTGTTCCGCCAGCCAAAATCACATCTGAAGCGAGCGAGTTGACACCAGTGGTTGTCAACGTTCCGGCGTTGACACGTATTGCGCGTGAAGTGATAATGTTGGAAATAGTAATGGAGGCGCCACATGTAATGGTCGGGCCCGCGGTGTCGATCACTGCAGTGTCCGTGGCAGCCGGAAGCACATCGCCGACCCAGTTTGCCGCGAGATTAAGATCCGTCCCTAAGGCCGTGGGTCCACCGTCCCACACAACATTGGCGAGCAACTGTCGAGATTCGAGCGGCTCTAAGATGAAATTGCGATCCATACTGCAATACGCATTGGGACTGGAAACGCTGCGTGAGTCTTGACAACAAGTACGCTTCCGGGCCAGATTGGGGACATCATCCATATTCGCTCCAAACGTGATGCCGAGAAGGTGATTTTTGCGTGCAGAAAATGCAAAATCCAAGCCGACAAAGGAAGATAACAGCAGCGTTGGCTGTTGTCAACAACGCCGACTGAACGAATGCCCACCCGATGTAATCTACCACATGCTACGATTCTTGCCCGATAACACGCCGATCTTAGAAGCGGCTGAAAATCACCAAAAAGTCCAGATAATCAAAGAAATCGATCACTCCGTCGAGGTTAAAGTCCGCCCCGCCCGTCTGGTTTGAGAAATCGTTCACGAAATCGAGGTAATCGAAGAAGTCCACGATTGTGTCGCTGTTGTAATCTGCCAATGACGAGAACGCAAAGATAATGTGCCGGCTGTCGTTGAACATGAAGTTCTTGCCATCCACACCTGGCGGCGGCATAACAGTTGTCGAGAACCCGCCGATGATCGAACGTGCGGGCTGATTGACTGTGACAATATCAAAGGTGCTGACGATCGGTGGTTGGTACGCGCCTGCAAACGCAATATTAAGTGTTCCGGCAAGCGTAGCGTCAAAGCTGGAGACCACGATTCGGCCGTACGCCGAAGTTGCTGTGCCGCTGATTGTCGCGTTCACGACACTAGAAGACGTCAAGACGAGACCGGCACTTGTTGGGACAGTAATCGTGCCGCCAAGATTGATCACACCTGAGTTTGTAAATGCTCCGGAACCGCTGATCGTCAGGTCACCAGATTGAATATCAAGTGTCGCGGCGTTCGACCAGCTATTCTGATTGACGCTCATCCGCCCACCGTTTGCGGTTCGCAGGATGTTGTTGTTGGTAAATGTCGTCGGATTGATAGTGAGTAACTGCCCAATTGACTCACTGCTGATCAAGCCGTTGTTGAGGAGAGTGGCGACAGAGCTATTGCTGATATTAAGCCCACCGCCCGAACCACTCATCACTCGGACAACCGCAAGTGGCCCAAACGTCACCGTTCCACTTCCACCCACCGCAAGTGAGATATTGCGTGTACCTGAAGCAGCTCCTTCTACCAGCACAGTAGAGTTGAATAGGGTGCCAGGTGGCAATTGCAAAGTGACGTTGTTGGCGGCGAGTCGTGTCGTCGTGACATTTGTCGACCCATCATATCGAACGGCTGCAGATGTTGTATCAAGTCGGAAATCCCCGTTTACGGCGACATTGCTGAGTACCCCAGCGCTGTTCGTTCCGCGGAGCACTCCATCTGTCACATTGATGATGCCACCGTTGATAGTACCGCCGGTCAATCGCCACACGCCCGCAGCGGCGTTTACTGTCTGCGTAAAGCCAATATTGTTAAACGTGCCTGAGAAATTGAGATCGCCGCCGACCCCCGCCAGCAAACCGGTATTTGTGAAAGTACCAGACAGTGTGAGCGTACCACCAGTAATTGCCTGGGCCGTGCCGCTGTTGTTAAGCACCGAGTTGTTGATTGTGAGAATCTGCCCTGTTGCTTCAGCACTGATCAGTCCATTGTTGATCAATGTTGCCACAGAACTGTTAGAGATATTCAACGCCCCACCCACCCCAGCAGCATGCCTGACAACCGCCGTTGCTGCAAACGTGACTGTTCCGGTTCCGCCCACTGCTAGTTGAATAGTCCGAGTGCCGGCGGCAGCTCCTTCAGCAACCACCAGATCGTTCAATGTATATCCCGGCGCAAGTTGAAGCCCCACACCACTTGCCAACAATCGGACCGCACCAAAGGTCGTCGTGCCCGACATGAGCATTGTACTCGAAACTGTGCTGAAGAGAATCTCGCCGCTCACCGCCACATTGTTCAGGTTGCCGCCACTTGTTGTGGGAACGAGTACACCGCCGGCAATAACCACCGTGCCACCGTTGATGTTTCCTCCAAGCAACCGCCAGTTGCCTGCCGCAGCACTGATTGTCTGCGTCGCACCAACGTTATTGAGCGTACCTGTGATGTTGAGGTTGCCAGTTACTCCTGCCAGCAACCCGGTATTCGTAAAAGTGTTCGAAAGGTTGAGAGAGCCGCCCAACACCGCCTGTGCCGTCCCGTTGTTTGTAAACGCGCTGTTGTTAATGGTCAGAATCTGCCCGGTTGCTTCAGCACTGATGAGACCGTTATTGATAAGAGTTGCCACCGAACTATTCGACATATTCAGGGCACCTCCAACACCAGCGGCCAATCGGACGATTGCTGAGGGCCCGAATGTCACGGTCCCTGTGCCACCAAGCGCAAGCTGAATTGTCCGTGTTCCGACCGCTGCACCTTCGGCGACAACCAGATTATTCAGCGTGTAGCCGGGAGCCATTTGAAGATTGGTCCCCGATGCGGTCATTCTCGCCGCAGTAAACGAGGTGTTTCCCGCCAACACCACCGACGCGGATGCGGTGTCGAGAAGCAACTCTCCCGCAAGTGCTACGCTGGAAAGTGCGCCGCCAGAATTGGTTGTACGCAGCGCTGTGCCACCGGCAAAAGTCATCGCTCCATTGACAATATTTCCGCCAAACATATTCCACGATCCGGTCGCTGCCGTCAGCGCGATCGTGTTTCCAGTATTGGTGATAATCCCGCCTACTCGTACAAACGCGGCGGAAGTCGTGAAGGTCCCAATCCCTGCAGTGGCGTTGAGCGTGCCATCAAGCTGAACAATGCCGCCGGTGCCGTTGATTGTCCCGGCATTCGTCCAGTTGGTCACGTTAATAGTCAAGGTGCCCGCAGTTACCTGCAATGTTCCATTGTTCGTCAGCGCACTGTGGTTCATCGTAAAAATCTGTCCGGTAGCCTCTGCGCTGATCAACCCGTTGTTGATCAGCGTCGCAGTCGAACTGTTTGACATATTGAAAGCACCGGCCGTTCCCGCCGCGTGCCGCACAATTGCCAAAGGCCCGAATGTCACCGTTCCGGTTCCACCGACCGCAAGGTGAATGGTGCGTGTTCCAACGGTTGCACCCTCAGCCACCACCAAGCTGTTCAATGTATAGCCAGGAGCCATTTGCAGGGCCGTCCCACTGGCTGTCAGGCGAGCCGCCGTAAACGAAGTATTTCCTGCCAGAAGTACTGATGCAGACGATATGTCCAAGAGCAACTCGCCTGCAATCGCAACACTGGTTAACGTGCCTCCAGAAGTAGTTGTGCGCAGCGCGGTGCCGCCAGTAAACGTCATCGATCCATTGACGATGTTTCCACCAAACATGAACCACGATCCAGTCGTTGCGTTCAGGGCGATATTGCCTCCGGTGTTGGTAATCACCCCTGCAACTCGCACCGTGGAGCCAGCGGTGGTCATAGTCCCAAGTCCACCGGTGGCATTGAGAGTGCCATCAAGCTGCATAGTGCCACCAGTACCGTTGACTATTCCAGGGTTGGTCCAATTGGTAGCATTGACAGTCATTGTGCCGGCGATCACCTGCAATGTTCCATTATTTGTTAGAACGCTGTTATTAATTGTAAGAATCTGCCCACTTGCCTCAGCGGTTATCAATCCGTTATTCACCAATGTGGCGTTGGAACTGTTCGAAATATTGAACGCTCCGGCAGTTCCTGCAGCGTGCCGAACAACCGCAGAAGGTCCGAATGTCACCGTGCCTGTGCCACCAACCGCAAGATTGATAGTGCGCGTACCAGCAGTTGCTCCTTCAGCCACCACCAGACTATTCAATGTGTAGCCTGGAGCCATCTGAACGTTGACCGCGTTAGCACTCATACGGGCGGCAGTGAACGTGGTACTTCCGACCAGCAGAATGCTCGCAGAAGTAGTATCTAGAAGAATCTCGCCACCGAGGGCCACGCTCGAAAGCGTGCCGCTGGAACTTGTCGTACGAAGGGCCGCACCACCAGCAAACGTCATCGACCCATTCAAAATGGTCCCACCAAACATGGTCCACGAGCCTGTAGCTGCGTTAAGAGCGATCGTACCGCCAGTATTGGTAACTGTCCCTGTTACACGCACCGTTGCTGCAGAGGCTGTAAACGTCCCTATTCCGCCAGTGACGTTAAATGCCCCATCAAGATTGACGATCCCTCCCAATCCGTTGACGGTGCCGGGGTTGGTCCAGTTCGTGGGACTGATGCTGAGCGTTCCCGCAACAACCTGCGCTGTCCCATTGTTGGTGAACGTGCTGTTGTTAATTGTCAGTATTTGCCCATTTGCTTCTGCTGTGATAAGACCATGGTTGATCAGCGTGGCGGCGGAGCTATTTGAGATATTGAATGCACCCGCTGTGCCTGTTGCCAGACGAACGATTGCGGAGGGTCCGAATGTCACCGTGCCAGTGCCGCCCACCGCAAGTTGAATGGAGCGGGTACCAGTGTTCGCACCCTCAGCCACAACCAGACTGTTCAGCGTGTAACCAGGCGCCATCTGCACCACAGTGCCACTCGCAGTAAGCCGTGCAGCAGCAAATGTTGTATTGCCAGACAGCAATACGCTCGCCGATGTCGAATCAAGCACCAGATCGCCCGCAAGGGCAACCCCATTAAGCGTCCCACCTGAAGTTGTCGCACGCAAGACCGACCCGCCAGCCAATGTCACAGAACCATTGTTAATTGTCCCACCAAACAGATTCCACGAACCAGTCGCGGCGGTGAGAGCTAACGTCGACCCAGTGTTCGTAAGCACTCCTCCCAGGTTCACCGTGCCACCCGTGCGGCTCAGGCCAGCAATATTGAATGTCGCTGAGTTAAAGACCCCGTTGAGATTGAGCGTCGAATTCGTCACACTGATTGTGCCCGGATCGGTCCATGTGCCATCGATTGTCAGGACTGCACCGTTTGCGGTAATCGCTCCGACATTCGTAAAATTAGTGGGAGAAATCGCAAGCGTTCCAGCAGTTACTACCGCGCTGTTGTTATTTGTAAACGTCGAGTTGCTGATCGTCAATACGCGACTGCTTGCTTCAGCAGTGATCAAACCGTTGTTAATGAGTGTCGCAGCTGAACTATTCGACAAGCTCAGATTGCCACCCGAAGTTGCATCAAGTCGGACAATTGAGCCGGGAGCAAACGTCACTGTTCCAGCACCGCCAACGGCCAAGCTGATCGTCCGCGTTCCTGCTGCGGCCCCTTCCGCCACAACCAGACTGCTGAGTGTGTAACCCGGTGCCATCTGCAAGGTCGTGGCATTAGCTATCAGACGTGCCGCAACGAAGCTGGTTGTTCCTGAAAGCAACACTGATGCCGATGTGCTGTCCAAGAGCAGATCCCCAGCGATCGCCACGCTGCTCAACGTGCCGCCAGAAGTCGTAAATCGAAGCACGCTTCCATCTGCATAGCTGATCGACCCGTTGTTGATCGTGCCGCCAAACATGACCCAGGAACCAGTCGCTGCGTTCAGCGCAATGGTGTTTCCAGTATTAGTAATTGTGCTAGTAATTCTCACAGTTCCGGCCGCGGTTGTGAACGTCCCGATGCCGGCGGTTGCATTGAATATACCACTCAACAGGACGAGTCCACCTCCCGTCGCATTCACCGTTCCAGTATTAGTCCAGTTCGTCGGACTGATGTTCAGCGTCCCCGCAGTGACCTGAGCAATTCCACTATTTGTAAAAGTGCTGTTGTTGATCGACAGAGTTTGCGCCGGTGCTTCCGCTGAAATCAACCCGTTATTCACCAGAGTGGCGGCCGAACTATTCGAGATATTCAACCCTCCGCCCGAATTCGAAGCGAGACGGATGATTCCCGATGGCCCGATCGTGACCGTTCCCGCACCACCAACTGCCAACGTAATGCCTCGCGTACCGGCTGTCGCTCCCTCGACACTCACGAGACTATTGAGTGTAAAGCCTGGAGCCATCTGCAGAGTTGTTGCATTTGCGGTCAGACGGGCCGCCGTGAAAGTCGTGATTCCTGATACCAGGATGGTTGCCGACGTGGTATCCAAAACCAATTCGCCGCCGATGACAACCCCAGAGAGCGAACCGCCCGAACTGGTACTGCGCACAACGTTGCCCAGTCCCGAGAAATTCCATGTTCCACCAGCGAGGGT
Organism: Planctomycetia bacterium; assembly: GCA_005776545.1. The sequence goes on from SXOY01000347.1 coordinate 19,482, forward strand.
TCCACCGTTCATCGTGAGCGATGCCGTCATCGCACTGGTCCCCGTTGTAGTAAGCGTACCGGAATTCAGTTGCAATACGCGCGAGCTTTCAACCGCTGTCACAGCACGCGACGCTCCAACAGTAATTGTCGCGCCTGCAGTATTAATCACAGCAATGTCTGCCGCGCCCGGCAACACGTCTCCAACCCAGTTTGCCGCAAGATTAAAATCCGTGCCAGTCCCGGCCGCGCCCCCATCCCACACGATGTTGGCGAGCATCTGACGGCTTTCAAGGCTCTCCATTCCAAATCCTGATGCACGTCCCGAACGCTGCGCTTTCATGGCTGCCTTTGTTGCAAACCGCAGTGAAGCAATAAACGCTGTTGAATCGGTGTTAGGTCTCATAACTCTCCCCAAAAAAGAACTGCGAAGCGATCTCCCTCGTGAAAGCGAGAATTCCGCTTGCTCAGATAACAAAATACCAGTTTGAACCCGATAATTCAACCAAAATGCTCGGGTTGATGCTCAATTGACGGTATTTTTGGACCTTCCAATGACATTGAAAATTGGGAACAACCTGTTCCAAGTTCCGTTCTCAGAATCCAATCGCAACTCCTCAGGCAGCACCTATTAGAAGCGGCTGAAAATCACCAGGAAATCCAGGTAATCAAAGAAATCGATGACCCCATCCAAATTGAAGTCAGCTCCCCCTGTCTGATTTGAGAAGTCG
>SXOY01000348.1 GCA_005776545.1 Planctomycetia bacterium
ATCACAACATCTGCCTTCGCGCCGCGCCCGATATTCGTAACGTTCATCGGCTCGCCCGGTTTCTCCTGGCCGGCCACAGTCTGCGCGGCCTTTGGATCCACCAGATTCGCCATCACTTGTGCGCTCAACAGTCGAACCGTTGCTTCCGCACCGATTGTCTGTTTCAGCATTCGGCGAGGCAATTTGTTGTCGCGGTCATCCACAAAAATGACGCCAATCGCGGCCTTCGGCAGTTCGTAGACCTTGGGGACCTTTGGTGGTGGGGAGAGCAACACTCCAATTGGTCCAACAATGTTGCATCCCGAAATCGCAGAGCAAAATAGGATCCCTGCCGCGCCCAGCACCAGGTACTTCTGTGTCAAGTTCATCGTCTTGCGAATATTCATTGTCATTCCGTGAAAAGTGTTCTGCTAGTACTTGGGTTCATTGTCTTCATCATGTTTGTAAAACGGCCACGCCGCTCTATCCACAAATCGCTTGAGCAACACGCTCGCAACATCCTGCCCGTTGAATTGAGCCGGGCCTAATCCCGGCGAATCCGGGAAGCTGACGCTGATCGGTCGTTGGAACGCGTATTCGTCCGGTGCATCTGAATCAGCCTCTATCACAGCAACGACCCCCGACACTGCCCCATCCCATGTCCACGAATTCCCTGGTTCATGCAATCGAAACTCTCGAAGTTCAATGTACACAATTCGCTCGACCTTCAATTCTTTGGCAAGTTCTCCAAGTGGTTTGGTGGTCCATTGCGGGCGATTGTAAAGAAAGGAAAGCAACTCGGTGGTGTCTGAGTGACTCCTGGCCGCTCCATTTTTCGACAGTCGCTCGTTCACCCTGGCAGTGATTTGCTCAACAACTGTTGGAAACTCGCTCTGAATCTTTCGATCGGCGTTCACGACGACCGCTACTGACTTCCCTTGCAACCCTTCATATTCCGTTTCAACCGGGTGGGTTCCTTCCCGACGTTCCAGTTCGGCCAGTCCAAACGCATAGCAGCCGGTGAGGGTTGCAACCGCCACGCCGCAGGTGCATGCAAAGAGCAAAGTTCGAATCGATCGTGTCATTGGTACTCCGCCGCAAATTCAGGTCGGCCAGGTGACGATTTTGTACACCCACGCCGCCAGTAAAAACCCCAGGAACGGCCACATGATCCTACCCGTGAAGAGCTTCCCGCACAGCCAGCCTATGCGTGATCCAAAAATCGCAGAATACGCCCCGGCCCACACAGTCGATGCCGCGATTATCGCCAAAAACGCCCCCATTGGCTGCGTGACAAATCCCGAAATCACGTGCCCCCGGGCCATGTGCGAAAATGCTGTAGTCATGCTGCACGTCATGCACGGCTTTCCAAATGCCAGGACCCAGCCGCAGGGTGGTAGCCCCAGTTGTCTATGTGTACCAAACCCGTCGGTGGAAGGTTGCAACACGGCGGCCACTATTAACACGCTTAAACACGCAAGGGCTATCCCTGCTGCCGCGATTCGTTCGCGTACCGACGCCCGCAACGGAGGGACAACTGCCGGAAAGAAAGTGGGGGATACCACCATGCTCATGCCCAGAGCATATCCGCGAAATGGCGGCTCACGATTATGCCACAATACGCAGGTGTGCCCGGTCTTCATCGCCGCGATCTACATACATGACCGACTCGCCAACCTTGAGCCACTTCAATCTTCCAGACGTGTCGCCACGTCGCAGGTGTTCGACGAGTGTGTGCAAGTCACGCACGGACCCCGCTCGCTTGAAGGCGTTCACAACGAGAACCGCCCGCAAGCCAATACGATCCGTCGGTTGCAACAAGCTGTGAATATCGCCAGTTGGAAGCGACTCATCGAATTCACTATCAGAGGAGTGATCGCCTCTTGAAGTTGCTGGCCCAAATTGTTTCAGGAGTCTCATCAGACGTCGTTGCAGCTTGGCATGAGGTCCACTTATTACAAATCGATCATCCCCGAGGTGCCCAAGGAAAACCTGCGAATCGCCCTTTTGGACAATTGCACGGAGCATTCCCACGACTCTGGTTAAGAGCCGGTCGCCCATTTCGTACCCATACGCGCCGTTGTAATCCGAAAGCCCCTGAATATCCACAACCGCCGTATCGGTATCCTCGATGGAACCAGCCTGCGCCCCTTGATTTCGCATGATCGCATCGCGAAGATGTTCATCGCACCTTGCTCGACCCGGAAGCCCTGTCAACGATGTCATTCGACTCGAAGTATCGTGACACACTTCAGCTGCCGCTTGCAGCAGATCGCGCACCGTCAACACGCCAACGACATTGTCGGCATCGCAGATAACAAGCGGCTGACTCGCCGATGATTCAGGTCTTGCCGCGGCAATCCCCATTGCCTCTGAGACAGTGGTACTTGCTGGAATGACAATGGAATCTCCGGAGACGATATACGCGACCGGCTGTGTTGCGCGACGATCAAGCGTTGCACGCATAATCGTCTCGCGTGAGCACCAGCCAACCACACGTGAGCCATTCATCGTGACCACGCCAGGAATAGAACGGTCGCCACCAAGATCCATGGCGATATCCTGCACGCGACGCTGCGAATCTACTTTCACCGCAGCGCGGGCGTATCGCCGCACTGATTTCTGACGTGGGTCCGCAAACCGTGCAAGATCTGCGAGCGACCAGCGCTCACGCATCTGCGTCGCGATACGGGCATCTAAAGTCTGTTCGCGAGAGCCTGGGCGCCCAAGATAGAAGCCCTGCCCAAACGCCACACCGATGTCAATCAACACGCTCAGTTCCTCAGCGCGTTCGATGCCTTCTGCGATCAGGCGTACGCCGGTCAAGCGAGTGTAATGCTGCAAGAACCGTACGAGATTCTGACGGGCGCGATCTTTGTCAATATCCTGAATCAGCGCGCGATTGAGTTTGAGCCATTGCGGCCGCAGCGCCATGATTCGGTTGAGTCCGCTTGCTCCCGCGCCAACATCATCAATCGCGATCTGGAACCCGTAGTCCTTCAGGATTGCGACTTGTTCTTCAAGCCCCTCGACATACTGCTCGCCAGATTCCTCTGTGATCTCAAGAACAACTCGATCCGGCGTCAGACCTGGAACACTCTCCACACTCTTGAGTATTTCCGCCGCGAATCGAGTGTCTGCAAAAACTTCTGGTGCCGTATTGAGAAAGAGCTGAACGCCAGCGGGCCATCCCTTTGCCGCGTCAAGCGAGGCTTCTCTCGCCACGCTTTCAAGTTCCCACATCAACCCGGTTGTGCGGCCAGCCTTGAAGAGCGAGACGACATCCGCAAAGCCAGAATCCGCGTGCGGACGGCTCAGGCTCTCAAAGCCCGATATCTCGCCGCGCTGCAAATCGGTGATCGGTTGAAACACCGGCGAAACCCATTTCGCCGCGATCGTCTTCTGTAGCTGTTCCCGCAGCTGATGTTGTGCTTGCCGGTCCTGTGGCATTGCATCTCTTTGGTTCACTACATCCGTGTCATGCCCAGCTCCTCAGAAAGGCACGCAGTACATTCTTCGGTGGTTTTGCAACCCTTCTGACTCAGTTGGTGTTTTCAAGCGGTCATCCGAATCGTCTTTGCCAGACTGTCCGCCTGTACGGGGGTAATAATGATCTCGGGTGCGAGATGTCGGACTTTCGATTCGCTATGGAAGCGTGATTACCAATAAAAAAGCCGCATTTCGCGGCTATTTCAATTTCCCTTCATGTGTTCTTGGACCTCAATCAAATTTGAATACGCCCTTGCGACGACCATAAAGGTACATCACCAAGGTCGTGAGCATAAAGAAGCTGATTCGCACAAGCCAAATGAATCCATTTTGGCCCATTGGTTCAAGATGCGGGAAAGTCACAGCCCAGGGGTACAGGAAGATGATTTCAACATCGAACAGAAGAAACGTCATCGCAATCAGATAGAAGCGAACATTGAAACGCTTGCGAGCCGTCCCGATCGGTGCCATGCCCGATTCATACGTCATGCCCTTGCGATCGCCTTTGCGACTTGGGCCCAGTATCGCTGACAACACAATGTTCGCAACCGCAAACGTGATACCCATTACAAGTATCAATGCAAGTGGCAAGTACGATGACGAATCAAGTGCGAGTGTTGGCGAAACAATGTTCATGCGCCCGCATGATAGCAACCGCATCGCGAG
>SXOY01000349.1 GCA_005776545.1 Planctomycetia bacterium
CGACAGTCCTTCACCAAAATAATGTGCGAGCCATAGAAGCATCCGTGCACGGCCCCTTCCGTGATGAACACCGATTTACACTGCAGTCTTCCCGCGGACGCCGCTCACAATATGCGGCGAGTCGCACCGATCTTTGGCACAGTTCAGCACACGCTCAAGCCCCATGCCGCGAGAACCTTTGAGAAAGATGATGTCATTGGGTTTGAACATTGCCGAGATGTCACCGGCAATCGCTGGAGTCAGTGCGTCAAATCGCACAACTTCCGCGGCGGGAAGGCAACGTTCAGCGATCATGGCAGCATGCTGCATGAGACCGCCCACACATACCAAAAGATCCACGCAAGTGAGGCTACAGAGAAGTTCGCCGACTTCGGCATGCATGGCGGGAGCATCTTCGCCAAGTTCAAGCATGTTCCCTAACACAATCACGCGCCGGCGATTGCTATTGCGTGTCAACTGGGCAAAGGCATTCAGCCCAGCGGCCATCGAGTCAGGGTTGGCGTTGTAGGCATCGTTAATAATGGTGAGCGGCTGGGCGCCAAGCGAAAGATGGTTCAGTTCCATCCGCATTTCTGGACCGCGAACAGTGGCGAGAGCGACGGTAATTTGCTCGTGGGACAGCCCCATTCGCCGACCGACCGCAAATGCAGCCGCGGTGTTCAGGGCGTTGTGCTCACCAAGCAGTGGAACTTTAATCTCGATATTTCCATTAAGCGTGAGTGCAAGCCCATCGATCGAAGGCGTGACTTGCGTAAGTCGAAGGTCAGCGGATGGGCCTGTGCCGAAGGTGATAACAGTGTGGTTCTTAGCCCGACTATCAGAAAGTGCTCGCTTGGCGGCATCGGCCAGGCACGGAGCCTCAGCATTCAGGATCGCACACCCTTGAGGGCGAAGACTCTGCAAAAGCGAAGCTTCTTCGCGGGCGACGCCTTCGATTGAACCAAGTAATTCGAGGTGCTCGCGGCCGATGCTGGTAATAACAGCGATGTCCGGCTGAAGAACTTCGGCAAGAGCCGCGATTTCCCCGGGAGAATTTGTGCCGATTTCACAGAGCAGAAACTGGTCGGTAGGCCTGGCTTGCAGGATTGTGAGCGGGACGCCGATGGAGTTGTTGAAACTCTTGGGTGATGCTGCGCCGCGGAGCGCACTTGCGAGCACCTGGTGAATGATCCGGGTCGTTGTGGTCTTGCCGTTAGAGCCGCCGACTGCGATAACTTTGGTGTTTTCGAGAGTCTTGCGATAGGCTGCGCCGGCTTTGAGCAGCGCGCTGCCAGTGTCTGGTACTTGAACAACGGCGTGAGTGGTTGCGATGCGTTTGAGGAGGTTTGCGGATAGAGACTCTGGCCGATCAATAACGATCAGCCCCGCGCCTTTTTCGATGGCAGTTTCGACGAAGGTGTGGCCGTCGACATGCTCGCCGCGGAATGCGAAGAAAATCTCACCGGGCTTGATGGTGCGAGTATCGATACTCGCGCCACCAAGCGGCGTGCGCGAATGGACTTCGGGGCGTGCGAGCCACGTGCCGCCGAGTGCGGATTTTACAGTCTCCAGAGACCAGAACGAATTCAAGGCTTCCCTGCCTTTCCATCGGACTTTTGTGAGTGTGCAGCGCGACGATCTTGAAGGGCAGCGCGTGCGACCTCGCGGTCATCAAAGTGAATGGTGCGAGTTCCACCCTTGCCATCGGGGAGAATCTGATAGGTTTCGTGACCTTTGCCGGCAATGATGATCACGTCGCCTTCGCGTGCCTCATCGATGGTGGTCGAGATTGCGGTAGCGCGATCTTCGTGAATTCGAACGTGCTGGCGATGGTTTGAGTCGATTCCTGCAAGGATCTGATCGATGATCGCACCGGGCTTTTCGCGGCGAGGATTGTCGCTTGTGATTACTACTTCATCTGAAAGATCGCTGGCAACGCGACCCATGCGCGGGCGTTTTGTGGCATCGCGATCGCCGCCGCAGCCGAAGATGCAGATGAGACGGCCGCTATGGCGCGAGGCTTTCATGGCTTCGCGAACGGCGTGAACAGCGTTTTTGAGACCATCATCGGTGTGGGCGTAATCAACGAGAACGACGATTTCGTCATTTGGAATGCTGACGCGTTCAAGGCGCCCTGGTGGTGCGGTTGCAGCAGCCATGCCTGCGGCGATCTGATCAGCGGTGAGGCCGAATTCGTGGCAAATTGTTGCGGCCTGCAAAGCGTTCATCAAGTTGTAGCGACCAATGAGCGCGAGGGTTGTCTGAATTTTGCCCCAGGGGCCATCGAGTTCCATGTGCATCTGCTGCAACGAAGTTGAAAGAAGCTGAATCGATGCATCAGCGTTCTCGCCAACCTTACAGGAAATGACTCGCGCCTTGCAGTTTTTGACCATTTCCGCGGCGTGCTCATCTTCCGCATTGACAATTGCGACACCAGAGGAGGGCAGAAGTGCAAAGAGCGAGGCCTTCGCACCGGCGTAATGCTCCATGGTCTTGTGATAATCGAGATGGTCGCCGGTGAGGTTGGTAAACACGGCGACATCAAAATCAAGCGCGGTGACACGATGCTGGTCGAGTGAGTGGCTGGAAGTTTCCATCACGCACGCGGTGCAGCCACCTTCGAGCATGGTTGAAAGTGCGCGGCTGGTCTCGATCGCGGGCAAGGTGGTCATGTGGGCCGGTGCACATTCGCGGCCATCATCGACGGTGCAGGTGCCGATCAAGCCGGTGCGAACACCCGCGTGATTGAGGATCTGCCACGCGAGCCAGGTTGTTGTGGTCTTTCCGTTGGTTCCGGTCACGCCTGCGAGTTTCAGTTTCTTAGATGGGTTGCCATAGAAACGCTCGGCGATCTGTCCGGATATTTGAGCAACGTTTTTGGTGAGTACTACTGGGATGGCCGAAGGAGCGCTGCTGTCACTGCCATCTTCTGCGAGCACGGCAGCAGCACCTGCGCGAATCGCATCTGCCACATATTTACGTCCATCGTCCCGGGTCCCTGACCGAGCAACAAAGAGCGAACCGGGGACCACGGTGCGGCTGTCTTCAGTCAAGTCGCAGACTCGGACGGATGGCGTTGCCCCAGCGCGGGTCACGCGGACATCAAGCCCTTTGATGAGTTCATTAAGGTCCATTCCCCGCCCCTCTCGCACTTTGAACAGCAGCAGACGTTGCGGAGATCGTATCGGTCAAATCCCATGTTTCTTGCGAATTTTTCAGACTATTACGGCACGATCAACATCGCATCGCCAAAGGAGTAAAAGCGGTAGCGCTCGGCGACGGCGATGGCATACAACTCTCGGAGTCGGGCCACCCCACCGCTCTTTTCTAACAACGAACCGATCATTGCCATCAGGGTCGACCGAGGCAGGTGGAAATTGGTGAGCATGCCATCTGTCCATTGCCACTGGTAGCCGGGGGAAATCAGGATGCGGGTGTGCATCCACTGGTTCTGTGAATCCCCAGTCCTGGTTGCCTGAGCAAAACTTTCCACAGTTCTTGCAGAAGTTGTCCCCACGCAGATAACTCGACCGCCGGCAGTTCGAGTTTGTGCGATTTCTTCTCGCGTTGCGGGCGGCAAGTGACACAACTCGCTGTGCATGGGGTGCGCTTCAACTGTTTCTGTCTCGACGCTGCGAAACGTCCCGGTTCCAACGTGAAGGACTACATCGGATTTGTGTACGCCGCGAACTCTCAATTCCTCCAGCAACTGCGGCGTGAAATGCAATCCTGCTGTTGGGGCTGCGACCGAGCCGAGCGATTCGCTCTTAGAGTGAGCGGCTGCGGCGAAAACTGTTTGATATCGGGCGCGATCCTCACCATCCGTGACGGCAATTTCGTGGCGTTTGCGGGATTTCAGGATGTAGGGCGGCAGCGGTGTTCGACCTACCCGCTCAAGTTCAGCG
>SXOY01000030.1 GCA_005776545.1 Planctomycetia bacterium
CCGCATCGACAATCAGCTCCGAGGTCGCTCAGGTCGCCAGGGCGATCAGGGTTCATCTCGTTTCTATGTCGCAATGGACGAAGGCTTGATGAAGCACTTCTCTGGCGACACCATGAACAGCGTCCTTGCCAAACTCGGCATGAAAGAAGGCGTGGCAATCGAGCACCCCTGGCTCTCTAAGAGCGTCGAGCGTGCGCAGCGCAAAGTCGAAGAACATAACTTCCAGATCCGCAAAAATCTCCTCGAATACGATGAAGTCATGGAGCATCAGCGCCAGACTTTCTACGGCCTGCGCCAGCGTGTTTTGGAAGGTCGCGATGTCAACGGTCTCCTTCTCGACTTCGTCGAGGCATCTGTCCGCACTGCGATCAAGGAGTATCTCGATCCCGATTACGCCGCGGTGTGTGCAGTGGAATACGCACGCCAGAAGCTCGATGTCGCACTTCAACCCGAAAAACTCAAAGGCCTTGAGGCCGATGAATTGCTTGAGTTCATGAAGATTGAAGCTAAATACGATGCTCGCCAGAATGTCACTCTCACGCTTGGCGAGTTCATGCCTATCGAAGGTTCTGAAGTCGCGGTAGATTTCGATTCTGCCGGACTTATCAACTGGGCCAAGACCAAGTTTGGTGTGGAACTTGATCCTGCCGAACTTCGCGTCGGTGGCGCAGATGAGCGCCGCAAAGTCATGGAAATGCTGATCCACGCGGCGGAAGAACGGATTCAGAATGCCGATCTCAGTGGCATCGAAATCTTCACGCACAAGGACTACGGGGCGACCCAATTGTCAGAGTGGGCGAGTCGCAAGTACGGAATCGCCGCTACGCCGCAGGAAATTCTCGCGGCGACTAACGTCGAAAAGCCAAGAGAGGGAGAAGAGGACAAGACTCCGCTGGGCCTGCTTATGTCGAAAGCACGCGAACTCTTCCGCAAACGCGAAATCGAAGAGCCGGTTGAATTTGCATTGCAGATGACCATGCTGATTGCACAGCAATCTCGCGACGATGCGGCTTCGCAACTTGTCACATGGGCGAATCGTAAATACCAGCTGGGCTGGTCCACCGATGAGCTTCGCAAGTCAACGCCCGCAAAGGTGAAGACTCAGCTTCTTGAGGCCAATACTCGATTTGTCAACGACAAAGTCATGGAGAAAGAAATCGCGGCGGCACAAGCCTGCAAGACCGATGACGATTTGGATGCGTATCTCGCAAAGCGGTTCGACACAACTCTTCCCGACAACATGCGGCACCTTCGTTTTGATGAGCGTCCTAATGCCATTCAGGCCAAGGTCGAGAACATTCTTCGCGCTGAGTTGCTCGCGAAAGAGCGGCAGATTTTCCTCGATGTCCTGGGCAACTCATGGCGCGACCACCTGTACGCTATGGATCAGCTCCGCGACTCCATTGGCTTCCGCGCGTTTAGCCAGCAAGATCCCCGGATCGAGTACAAGCGCGAAGGCTCGCACATGTTCCGGTCGATGCTCGACAGCGTGAGAGACAAGGTGACTGACCTGGTGTTTAAGACCAAAATGAACTTTGGACCCGGGCCCAGAAGGCCCGCGCCAATGCAACGCCCGCCCATGGTTCGGCCGGTTTCAGCTCAGGCCAGCCTGGATGGAGCGAGCGGTCCTGATGGCCCGCCGCCCCAGCGCCCCGATGACGGAATGCTCTAATTTGGCGGCGGAAATCCCGTTTGGCAGAAGATCAGGGTTTTGTTGGATCAGCACAGCCCTTGGTCGCGTACCATCTATGACAGGCCGGATAACCGGTCGGCGGCTATGTAATGATTTTGTCCGGACTTTTTGCAAAGGGTCAATCGATGCGCAAAGCGACTCATCCTGACACACGCGCGGCCTTCACACTTGTTGAACTGCTGGTGGTGCTGATCATCATCGCGGTGCTCATGACCATTGGACTGGTCATTGGGGCGCGTGCGCGAGCAGGTGCACGAACAAGTGCGACTCTCGACACAATCAAGCTCCTGGATAATGCACTTACAGCGCTCATGAGCGAAAAGAACGAGATGCCCAGGCCGCTCGTCAATCTTGCTCCGGCGGCCCCATACACGCAAGTGATAGTCGATGAACTAGTGGCTCCTACTGGGGAATATTCGCAAGCACAGCTTCGTACGAACTCCTGTGCATGGTTCGTGTATCAGGCGTCAAAGTCATTTGAGGCGAAGACCATTCTTGAATCGATTAGTGCAAAGTACATCGTCACGGATGCAGCATTTACAGATGCTCCCGGATTCCGCGTGATCAACGATGCCTTTGGGTTCCCGATTCGTTATGTCCATCCAGCATTGCACGGCCAGTATCCAACCGGCCGCGATTTGTTGGCAACGTACGGTCCCGCTCCAACTGGCACGACCTATCGGCCCGGCAACACCGTCACACGAACCGCTCTTGGATCAGATTCCGGCCAGTGCTCGGGTAATCGGCCATACTTCTATTCAGTTGGTGAAGATGGAAAGCCCGACACCCAGGAGAACAACATCTACTCCGAAAGCGGAAAACCATCGTTTATTAGCCCATGAGCCTCGTTTACAGCCCTAGTAATTTGACTCTTGCGCTCAGCGCGCGGACAGTAGCCCTCACTTCCGGGGTGTAGCGCAGCGTGGTAGCGCGTGTGGTTCGGGTCCACAAGGTCGCAGGTTCGAATCC
>SXOY01000350.1 GCA_005776545.1 Planctomycetia bacterium
GAGGTGAAGTTCATTGGCCCAGTCGTCCAGGGTGATGACGCCGCGGAGATCGATATATGTGAATTGATCGCGATGAGCTTTTGCAACACGGGCGAGCATGTCGTTGTACATATCAATCAGTTCGGCGATGATGGCATCTTGTTCGGCGCGGTCAGTGACACCGTTTTTCACCAACGCGGGTCGTAGCCATGGACCGACGAATGTCCAGCCGCTGATGAAGAGATCGATGCCGCGACCGTCGACGGGCATGTAGCCGTACCCGTGCATGAAGATGCGGGTGGTGTCGCAGACCTCAGCGACTTTGCCAATGAGGTCTTCGAGATACCCGTGGAATCGATCCATCTGTACCGTGGCGTATTCAATGTTCAACGGGTCGCGGCCTGAGTCGATCGGTTCCAGGTAGTCATCGAGGTACTCTCCTGCGACATCGTTTCCGCCACCGGAAAAGAGCATCACACGCGGCTGGTATTGCTCTACTTTCGCGATGAGTTTCTCGATCTGCGGAGTCTTGTTACCCAATTCGGTGTCGTGAATCATGTCTTTGAGCAGGTCACCGGCGTGGGCGAAGCGGCGGATGTCCCAGCCCCAATCGCCCGTGAGCCAGTCGAGCAAGTCGATGCCGGGGAGGTAGTCAAACCAGGAATCGCCCTCGGCGACGACGATGCCAGGATCAAAGCCGATGACTGTTGGTGAAGAATCTGCGTTGGCGGTTCCGTAGCCATCGCCCACCGATGCACGGAGTTCTTTCTTGACTTTGTTGAGGTCGGAAAGTGCGAGGGAGTTGATTCGGTTGGTCGATAGTTCTTCTTCGCCTGGCACTTCATCGGCGGGCACGACTTCAACGTACTCAATTGCTTTCTTATAGGGGCTTGAGCGTTTCGCCATTGTGCAGCTCCCGGGTGTGCTTCAGCGTGTACTGGACTATAACAGGAATCGGATCATCATGGGAACGATGAACATTTGGAGCTGAAAGGACGTAAGCGAGTCGCATGTCGCTATTTTCGCTCATACTCATCGCTACCCCGATTCTCACACTGCTCTGGTGGGCGTGGGCACATTGGAAACTGGGGACGACGGTGTATTCCAGGCTGTGGCGCAGCTTGTTAGCAGTATTTGCGTGCACGCATCTGGTTGGACTGGTCTGGTTTGTGGCCGCAAGGCGATTCGGGATTACCGCGATACCGCCGCGAGACTTGATAGCTGCGGTGTTTCTCTGGTTTATTGTAATGTTGCCAATAGCCCTTTCGTGCATTGCGGGGCTTGTGAGCCTGTATGGAGCGATGTTTGCGTATCGGAAGATCCGCGAAAGGGATCCCGCGGCAGTGCCTGCGATTTCGAATGAGTCACGACGCAGATTCCTGACCGCCGCGGCGATTGCCGCGCCGCCGTTGCTTCAGACAACCGGGCTTGTAAAGGGACTGAGTTCGCTTGAGGACTTTCGAATTCGTCGCGTGGATATTCCGTTTGCAGGATTGCCGCGAGAATTGGACGGGGCGAGGTTGGCGCATGTGACTGACACGCACACAGGGAGGTTCGTATCTCCGGCATTGCTTATGAAGATCGCTGAGGCGACGAATGCGTTGAAGGCTGATGCGATTTTCTTTACTGGTGATCTGATTGACTATTCACTGGATGATCTGCCTGACAGCGTCGCTGCGATGCGGGCAATGGATGCGCCCGGCGGAGTCTGGATGTGCGAGGGCAATCATGATTTATTCGATGGTCACGCAGAGTTTGAGAAGCGGACACTTGCTGCGGGCGTGAATCTGCTTCTGAATGAACAGCGAGGAATCAGGATTCGAGGAGTTGATGTACAGTTGCTGGGGCAGCGATGGGGCGAACCTGGCGTTACGCGGGATGTGATGTTGAAGGAGCACGGGGCGAAGATCGCGGCGATGGCTGACCCTTCGCGGTTTTCGATCTTACTTGCTCACCACCCGCACGCGTTCGATCCTGCGCGGAGAGCGGGGATCGACCTGACTTTGGCAGGGCATACGCACGGGGGACAACTGAATATCTGGCCTGGAATCGGGGTTGCTTCGATGTCGTTTGACTATGTATCGGGCTTGTATCGCCGCCCTGGCGCAGCAGGAAAAGCCGCCGCGTGCATGGTTTCTAACGGTGTTGGAAACTGGTTCCCGTTGCGGGTGAATGCCCCGGCTGAGATAGTTGAGATAACACTTCGTAGAGCGTGAACCCTGACACGACCGACGTGTCTAATAATTCACTATGGCGATTCAATTGCGATCCAGATTCCAGTTCGTTGTGTTTGGCACTCTTGCGGTGCTGCTTGCGTGTGGCAATCTGCAAACTGCGGCTGGGCAGATTACTGAACCCGGTGGCGGAAATGGAACAGGCATTGCCGCCCCGCCAGAGAAGCCAGCAGCTCCGAAGTTTGGTCCGGAACTGAAAGCCGAAGTGATCGCGAAGATAGATGAGATCATCGATAAGCGGTGCTACGCGTCGGGGGTCGATTTCTTGCTTTGGACGGAACACAAGGCAAAGCACCAAACAGAATTTGATGATGCAGCGACGCATGACAAGTTCGCGGCTGCGCTTTCGAAGTCATTGGGAGAGTTTGGCATCAGCCATTTCAAAGTGCAGTCGCCGCGGGCGGCGGCGCAGCGGAATAAGACGAGCATGATTGGTGTGGGCGTGAGCCTGAAGCCTGGGCCTGATGGATTGCAGATCATGGCACTGGTGGCGGAAGGTCCGGCGGCGACGGCGGGACTAAAGGTGGGAGACACCATCATTGCTATTGATGGCGAAAAGGCGGCGGCATCTGAGATGCTGCGTGGGGAAGAAGATACGAATGTGGCGGTGCGCATTCGCGGCGAGGATGGGCACGAAGAAGAGTTCATCCTGACTCGCAAACAGTTCTCTACGTTGCGGAAAGATTCGCTGAAGTGGATTGATGAAGAGTCGGCGGTCTTGAAGATCAACTCGTTTTCGGTTGGCTACAACCGCGACAAGGTTGCCAAGTGCATCGAAGAGGCGGCGGGTAAGGGGCAAAATCTCATTCTCGATCTTCGCAGCAACGGCGGCGGGACGACTGTTGCACTCAATCATCTTCTGTCGCACTTCATGCCAGGCGGGACCAACATCGGCACCAGCGTTTCTCGTTCGATCGCCAGAGCCTACGAAAAAGAGATGCAGGGCGACTCGAAAGATGCGATCGCGATTTCGAAGTGGTCGAAGAAGAAATGGACGACCAGGCAGAAGGTCGAGAATCGCTTTGAGGGCAAGGTTGCAGTGTTGATCAATGGCGGTTCAGGCTCAGCATCAGAGATCACGACGGCCGCATTGCGAGAGTTGCGTGATGCGGTGGTGGTTGGCACTCCATCGGCGGGAGCGGTATTGGTGTCGACGTTTGTGGTGCTGCCGGGCGGATATGCGATGCAGATTCCGCTTGAGGATTATGTCACGATCAAGGGGACGCGGCTTGAAGGGAACCCGATCGTTCCGGATATTGAACTGGCGACGCCGGTTCTTGCCGTAGATATTGATCCGGAGGAAGACCCGGTGATCATGCGGGCATTGGCAGAGTTGAAGTCGCGGGCGACTGCGACAAATCCCGCAAACGAAGAAGTTCCCGCAGCCAAGACCGAACCGGCTGCTGAAGGTGAACCAA
>SXOY01000031.1 GCA_005776545.1 Planctomycetia bacterium
CAAAACCTGCAAAGGTCGACAAAGTCGCGGCGAAAGCAGCCGCCGTTGCCAAGGTCGCAGCATCGAAAGATGCAGCGTTTCAGGCGGCCAAGAGCGCGGAAAGCAAGTTTGCCGCCGCGAAATCAGCAGCAAATCCAGCAGATGCGCCGCAGCAGGACAGTTCATGGAATCACGTTGCGGAGTGGTACGACGAATTGCTGACAGATCGAGTCAGCGATCATCACGAGAACGTGGTGATGCCAGCGACAATTGATTTGCTGGGGCGGATTGATGGCAAGCGGATTCTGGATGTGGCATGCGGACAAGGAATCTTGTGCCGCCGATTGTCGCGACTGGGCGCGGAAGTCGTTGGCGTTGATCTTGCTCGCGGGCTGATCGACCACGCCAAAAAGGCCGGCGGCCCGATTGAGTATCACGTGGGAGATGCGCGGGATCTGGAATCGCTGACGCTTGGAGAGTTTGATGCGGCGACGTGCGTCTTGGCATTGATGAATATCAATCCGCTGGTGCCAGCGCTCAAGAGCGTCTCGAATTGCCTGAAGTCCGGCGGCACGTTTGTGAGCATTATTCTGCATCCGGCGTTTCGCAATCCCGGTAACACATCCTGGGGCTGGGCGGCGGCAGCCCCGAAACGGACAACGCAGACACGCACCCCAGTGTCGCGCCAGGAAGTGCAGTATCGGCGCGTGGATGCGTACTTGTCGCAGACACACAAAGACATCGTGATGAATCCGGGCGCAGTGTCGAGCGGAGCAAAGGAAGTCACGACGACGACCTACCACCGGCCAATTTCAGCGTATGTCGCAGACTTCGCACGATCGGGATTTGGAGTTACTGCACTCGAAGAACTGACAAGCTCACGCGTAAGTCAGCCAGGTCCGCGGGCTTCGGAAGAGAACCGCACGCGACGGGAATTTCCGATGTTTTTGGCAATTCGGGCGGTAAAACTCTAAGGTTGTCTTGCCGCCTGCATGAGGCGTATGATCCCCAGCTAAACCACGCGGGCGTAACTCAGTGGTAGAGTGTCAGCCTTCCAAGCTGAACGTCGAGGGTTCGAATCCCTTCGCCCGCTTTGTTGAAATATCGGCAGAATTTTATTAGAACCCCCGCGATTGCTGGGGTTTTTCGTTGGTAACGTGTGCTGCCTCGATTGCACATTTCCTCGATTGACTTCTGTGTAAAAATGAATGGATTTGTTCGCCATTGGTATCTGGAGCGGTTCGGGAGGCTCCTTATGTGGTCACCCTTAGGTCGCTAAATAAAGAGACAGGAAAACAAGCGGATGTGGTCTGAATTCGCCTCCAACTGGACCACATCATGATGCATGCACGAATCGAAACACCACATAAACACGAAGGGCATCGCCGCGAGTTTAGAGGGTTCCAGAAGTTCCTGGACAACCTATCCTGACTCGCATGTTTTGTTGGCGTTTCACTTTCAGAACCTGAGGAGTTTAGATGACGATTGGAATTAACAGACGCGGGCTGTTGTGCTCTGTGGGACTCATGGGAATGGCTTGTGCAATCTCCGGCTGTAATCGTGAAGAAATTCACTCCTATCGCGTTCCTAAGAGCCGCGATTCGATGGCAGGTTCGGGCAATGTCAGCATGCCGGGAGCATCGGCTCCCAATTCATCCCCTATGGCTTCCTCGGGAGGCACCGTCATCTGGACTGTTCCATCTGGTTGGAACGAGGTGAAGTCTGAACAGGCAATGCGAGTCGCGACCTTTCAGGCACCCGGTTCAGAAATCACGGTCGCAGCGTTCCCAGGTCTTGTCGGGGGAAACCTCGCAAATGTAAATCGCTGGCGCGGCCAGATAGGTCTCGATCCGATCGGCGAAGCAGAACTTGCCAAACTCCTCGTCAGTTCCCATGAAGGCCAGACTCAGATCTTTCTGCTATCTCTCACTGGATCCGCTGGACAGGTCATGCTGGCTGCGATCATTCTCCCCGGCGACGATAAGACATGGTTCGTGAAGTCTGTCTCAGATGCTTCAAATGCCGCCGCGATCAAAGCAGACTTTGAGAAGTTCTCCAAGTCCTTCCGACTTGAAAACGCACCTGCAGCACATCCCTCCCCACCTCCCTCCGCTTCGGTCGACGCAGCACCCTCGGATCCATCTATCCCAAACGGAGTTCTCCCTAATTCCGCACCCGCGAGCGAGATTGATGCCCGGCTTGCGAAATGGAGCCCCCCATCGCATTGGAAGTTAGAAACGCAATCCGGCGGGATACTTGCCGCGGCGTATGCGGCGACTAATTCAGAAGGCGGTGCTCGCGTCACAGTCACTTCACTTCTGGGTGATGGCGGTGGACAGTTGGCAAATATCAATCGTTGGCGCGAACAACTCGGCTTGACCGCTTTTACGGATCTCGCTCAGCAGACGATGACCTCCATCGGTGGCGGTACGACTCAGGTCGACCTCACCAACACCGAAGGAACCGATCGCATGATATCGATCATCGTGCCTGCCGGGGAATCTACCTGGTTTTTCAAGCTCCGCGGCAATGTGAAAGGTGTTGAAGCTGAGAAAGATGCCTTTGTGAAATTTGCGAAAGCGATGGGACTCGGCACATGAACAGATTCTACGACTACCTCAAATCACTCGCCTCTCTGAAACTCTCGGTCGTACTTTTTGCACTCTCGATGTTTCTGATTCTTGCGGGAACACTTGCACAAACCAATGAAGGTGTCTGGACAGTTGTCGACAGTTATTTTCGATCACTCTTTGTCCTTATTCCGCTCCAGATTTTTGTGCCCCTCAAAGTTGCACAAATTCCCGGCGTTTTGCCCTTTCCCGGCGGCATGACTCTGGGGATTCTCCTCTTTATCAATCTCCTTGCCGCCCACGCTGTGCGTTTCTCTCTCTCATGGAAGCGCAGCGGAATTATCTTGGCTCACGCAGGCGTCCTCTTGCTGCTCGTCGGAGAATTCGTCACAGGCGCGTTTGCGAAAGAGGGCAATATGAGCATCGAAGAAGGCGGCTCAGCAAATTTCGTCGAAGACAGCCGTTCAAGCGAACTGGCGGTGGTTGATCCTTCAGATCCGAACAACGACTTTGTTGTAGTGGTTCCTCAACGCATGCTCGCCCGCGATCAAAGCGGCGCAATCGCACACGGGTTGCTCCCATTTGAAATCCGTGTGGATGAATGGATGTCCAACTCTCATATTCTCGGGCCCATGCAAGCATCCAAGGCTCAGCTCGCCCGCGCCACCATCGGAACTGGCAAGCAAATAGCAGCGGTACCTGCCGCCCCGGCCAACGGAGTAGACGGCGCAATGATCGATATTCCCGCCGCGTACATAACACTTTTCAGTTCCGGAAAAGAACTTGGCACGTACATGGTGTCTCCCCAGTTGAACGGACCTCAGCAAGTCGATGTTGGTGGGAAGCCATACCTCATTCAGCTCCGTTTCAAACGAGAATACCGCCCGTACACCGTCACACTCATCGACTTCAAGCACGACAAATTTACCGGCACCGAAATGGCTCGAAATTTCTCCAGCCAGGTGCGTCTCACCGATCCTGAAAACCATGTCGATCGCGAGGTCTTGATTTATATGAATCATCCACTCCGTCACGCGGGCGAGACTTTTTACCAGTCCGCGTTCATGCAGGATGACCGCGGCACCATTCTGCAGGTTGTAAAAAACCCTGGCTGGCTCCTGCCTTACATCTCCTGTGGCATGGTTACTCTTGGGTTGCTCATGCATTTTGGTGTTCGTCTTGCTACGTCGGTGCGGAGGAAAGCAGCATGAATCGTCTTTACGCCTTCTTCCCATGGATTGTCGGCATGTGCGTCGCCGCCTTCCTCTTCGTCATCGTGGCCAGTGCGTCCGCGCCTGCTGATGGGCCTCTTGGCATGCCAATCGAGAGTCTCGCACGCATTCCAGTGAGTGCATCGGGTCGCACGAAACCCCTGGATACTTTCGCCCGCAACTCGCTGCTCAAGATCAGCGGACGCCAGTCATTCGAGGCAGATGGCGGCGAACGTCGTCCAGCTATCGAATGGCTTCTGGAAGTATGGACCAAACCGCAATTGGCACAACAGCGCAGAGTCTTCAGGATCGACCATCCCGATGTGCTCTCGCTTCTTGGGATCAACGCTCCCGGTCGCACACGATTCAGTTGGAAGGAAATTGAACCAAAACTGAACGAAGTAGAGCGTCAGTCCCAGCTCGCTTCCCAGCTTCCCAGTAAAAAACAGGACCCGTTCCAGCGTCAGGTCATCGCGCTCTTTCAGAAGCTGATCGACTACTCCGAGCTTCAGAGCCTCTCGAATCCGTATATGGTCGCGCCCCTTGAAGCGAACGAAGAATGGGTCCCGCTTATCAACCCCAAGACCGGGACTTTCCAAACCGGAAGAGCATCCGCCGATGCGCTAAAGGGCATTCTCTCTGCTTACGCGGGCGACGATGTCACCACTGTTCGCCGCCTTGTTTCCGCATATCACGATGGGCTTGGTGTCAAGCTGGCATCAGTTGAACAGGCCGGTGAATACGAGGTCCTCCTCAACCGTTGCGAACCTTTTTACCAAGCCTCTATCCTCTACGTCCTCGCCTTCCTCATCGGCTGTTCCGCAATGCTGCTCCGGTCCCTCTCACCCCAGGGATGGGTGCCGAGCCTCATGCGCAGCGCACTGGTAGTCATCGGTATCGCCTTCGCCATCCACACCCTGGGGTTGGTAGCTCGAATCTACCTGCAAGGCCGTCCGCCTGTCACTAATCTCTACAGCTCTGCCGTTTTCATCGGCTGGGCCTGCATCCCTGTTGCACTCGTCGGTGAGTGGTTCCAGAAGTTTGGCATCCTTCCACTCGTCGCTTCGCTGATCGGCTTCTCCACACTCATCGTCGCTCACAATCTCTCCACCTCCGGCGACACCATGGAGATGATGCAGGCCGTTCTTGATTCCAACTTCTGGCTCGCAACGCACGTTGTTGTCGTCACCATTGGATACTCTGCCACCTTTCTTGCCGGTCTGCTCGCGTGCCTCTACCTCATCGGAGGCACATTCACAACTCTTTTCCGCGACGAGCCTATCAAAGCCATCCCTCGCATGATCTACGGAGTCATCTGCTTCGCCTCAGTGACCAGCTTCGTTGGCACAGTCCTTGGCGGCATCTGGGCCGACCAGTCCTGGGGTCGTTTCTGGGGATGGGATCCCAAGGAAAATGGGGCAGCGATGATCGTTGTTTGGAATCTCCTCATCCTCCACGCCCGCTGGGGAGGAATGGTCCGCGAACGCGGCGTAGCTGTGCTCGCAGTCGCCGGAAATATCGTGACAGCGTGGTCCTGGTTCGGCACTAATATGCTTGGTGTCGGGCTTCATTCCTACGGCTTCATGGATTCCGCTGTCTTCTGGCTCCTCGCATTCTGCGGCCTCCAGCTCGCCATCATGACCATCGGATTCGTCCCCGCCTCGCGTTGGCGCAGTCTCACGCCGACCGCCACCTCAACATCTGGTAATCCTCCATCAAAGCTCTCCAAGGATCGACGGCAACCAGCTTGAAACGCTCACCGGCACTGTCTTTCAATATCTACTACTAGATTTCTAAAGGACGCTCCCAGAGAGCGTCCTTTTTTGGACGATTGCTTCAATCATCCCGCCGCAACGCGGAAAACTATCTCGCGCAGCACCGCGAGCCATCAATCCACTCATATCACCGAAGTGAATGCGCGGCACGCAACATCCCAACGACGCTGTCGTGCCCGCATTCCCGGTCCTACCTGTGACAGTTGTAGCACGCGCTGCTCAGCCACTGGTAGTTTGGCTGTTCGCGATGCTTGGTTGCCATGCTTGCCTGCGTGTGCTCATGGCAATGTGTGCAGCTGAATACCGGCGTTGCCGCTGGAATGGTGTGGCAATCCGCACACGCCAGCGTCGAGTGGTTGCCGCGGTTGATGCGTGGATGGTTGAACGTGGCGTTCGACCAGAGTGTGGGCGTGTGGCAGGTCGTGCAACTGGTCGGATATCCCAGCTGCGCGTGGTTCGGATTCGTTGTCCGTTGATAATCCGCCAAGTGGCAGCTTACACAGTCTCTCGACAATCCAGTGTACACATTTGGATTCGTGTGACACGTCGAGCAAGCCCTGTTCGCGTGCGCATTGCTGAGTGGGAACGTCGGAGTATGGGGGAACACAGCGCCCGGCCATTGGACTGTGGTATGACATTGCGTACAGATGAGGGAGAACGCAGGCGCCACGTGGTGCGGCGATGTTGTCTGCTGATACCTGGTCAAGTGACAGCTTGCACATGCCGTACTCAGCCCAGTGAACACGTTGGGAACAACGTGACACGTCGAACAGGTTCGACCTGCATGTCCGTTGCTTAGCGGGAACGTTGCTGGATGGTTAAAGGTCGCGCCCTGCCACTGGCTCGTGGTATGGCACTGCGTGCAATTCGTCGGGAATCCTGCGGTCACGTGATTCGGCGCTGTCGTATGTTGGAAGTCGACCATATGACAACTTGAGCATGTGGTGAGCAAGCCCGTGTACACGCCAGGCGTCTGATGGCATGCGGTACAAGCACGATTTGAATGGCCGTTTGTTAATGCAAACGTCGGCGTGTGCGGGAACGTGGCACCGGTCCAAAGCGAAGTATTGTGGCATTGACTGCAATTCGTCGAGAACGCCGGAGCTGTGTGTTTCGGACTCGTTGTTCGCTGGTAGTTTGTCATATGACAACTCGAGCACGCCGTGCTCAGCCCAGTGAATACATTGGGAATAACGTGACACGTCGAACAGGTCCGCCCTGCATGTCCGTTGTTGAGCGGGAAACTCGCCGGGTGGTTAAAGGTCGCCCCCTGCCACTGGCTCGTGTTGTGACACTGGGTGCAGTTCGTCGGGAACCCCGCAGTCACGTGATTCGGCGCTATCGTGCGCTGGTAGTCGACAATATGACAGCTTGAACATGTCGTGTTCAACCCCGTATACACGCCTGGTGTCTGGTGACATTCTGTACACGCGCGATTTGCATGCCCGTTTGTCAGGCCAAACGTCGGCGTATGCGGGAACGTCGCGCTGGTCCATAGCGAAGTATTGTGGCACTGACTGCAATTCGTCGGGAAAGCCGGCGCTGTGTGTTTCGGACTCGTTGTCCGCTGATAGTTTGTCATGTGACAGCTCGAACATGCCGTGCTCAATCCCGTCAACACACCCGGCGTCGTATGACATGCCGAACATGTTCTTCCGGCGTGTCCGTTGTTCAGTGGGAAACTTGCCGGATGGTTAAAGGTCGCCCCCTGCCACTGGCTCGTGTTGTGACACTGGGTGCAGCTTGTCGGGAATCCCGCAGTTACGTGATTTGCCGCCTGCTGATAGTCGGGCATGTGACACGTCGAACACGTCGTCGACAGGCCGGTGTACACGCCAGGTGTCTGGTGACAGGTCGCGCAAGCCTGGTTCGCATGTCCGTTGTTCAGCGGGAACGTCGAGGTGTGAGAGAACGATGCACCGGGCCACTGAGTTGTGTTGTGACATTGACTGCAATTGGTCGGGAATGCTGGAACGACATGTTTGGGTGCGAGCGTACCTTGATAGTCCGGCATATGGCATACTGAACACGCCGCTCCGGCAAGCCCTGTGAATACGCCCGGTGTCGTATGGCACAACGTGCATGATCTCCCTGTATGACCATTGGTCAAGGGGAATGCCGCAGTATGCTGGAAAGTCGCTCCCTGCCACACCGTGGTATTGTGGCACTGTGTGCAGTTCAAGGGGAACCCCGCAGACACGTGGTTTGGATCCGTCGTTCGCTGGTAATCCGGCATGTGACAGCTGGAACACGATTGCGAGAGTCCCGTGTACACGCCCGGCGTTGTATGACACGATGTGCAGGCACGGCTCGCGTGCCCGTTCGTGAGCGGGAAATTGGTCGGATGCGGGAATGTCGCCCCGGTCCATTGTGTCGTGGTATGGCATTGTGTGCAATTGGTTGCGAATGACGGCTCAGAATGTCGGGGCGCGGTCGTCGCCTGATAATTCGTCATGTGACAGGTTGAACATGCGGCACCTGTCAATCCCGTATATACCCCAGGCGTGGTGTGGCACTGCGTACACGATCTTCCCGCATGACCGCTAGTAAGCGGGAATGCTGCCGTGTGCTGGAAATTCGCTCCCTGCCACGTAGTTGTTGTATGACACTGCGTGCAATCAGTTCCGAAGCCCACCGTCGTGTGATTCGGATTTGTGGTCCGCTGGAAATCGTCCAAATGGCAACTGGAACAAGTCGTCGAACGACCTGTGTACACACCGGGTGTCGTATGACACGCTGTGCATGCTTGATTCGAGTGTCCGTGAGTAAGTGCAAACGTCGTCGGATGAGGGAAAGTCGCTCCAGTCCATTGTGTCGTGTTATGGCATTGCGTGCAGTTAGTTGCAAATGCCGGCTCAGAATGTTTCGGCGCAGTCGTCGCCTGATAATTGGTCATGTGACAGGTTGAACATGCGGCACCTGTCAATCCCGTATATACCCCAGGCGTGGTGTGGCACTGCGTACACGATCTTCCCGCATGACCGCTAGTAAGCGGGA
>SXOY01000351.1 GCA_005776545.1 Planctomycetia bacterium
AGGAAAATGACAAACGAGGCGTTCTTGACAAAGAAGTAAAACACCGCCCGGAATCCGCGGCGGAACCATCCAAACTGCGGCACATTTTTCGAGTTCTGGACCTTACTCACACCAGCACGCGGGCAAGTACCTCACGCTCCAGTGTTTCTACAACTTGCTCAAAATTCATGGGCGAAGTGTCCACCACAATCGCATCATCGGGGCATACCAAAGGCCCCACCAGCCTGCTCTCATCTGAGCGATCTCTCGCTTCAATCATCCGCTGCAACTCTTCGAGATTGGGCGCAAGACCCCGCGCACGCATCTGCGTCGCACGCCGCAACGCCCGGACCTGCGAAGACGCCTTGAGAAAAAACTTCACGGCAGCCTGGGGGAAAACTACGGAGCCCTGATCTCGCCCTTCACTCACAAGCCGCGGATGGGTATCTGCAACATGTTGTTGCCGATCCACCATGTGCGCTCGAAGTTCCGCGATTCCGGCGATTGGCGATACTAGTTGCGTGACATCCTCATCTTCGATTCGGTCCTCCATCGGTTGCCCATAGGCAAGAATCATCGGAGGCTTGCACCTGAAATCGAAGTGAATATCCGCCGCCTCAACCGCACGAACCACGGTCGCGGGATCAGATCGATTGTCAAGCCCGGCCTGGATCAGGACTGCCGCAGCGGCTCGATACATCGCGCCCGTATTGAGCAACTCAAGCCCAAGCCGCTGCGCCAACTCTCGTGCCACCGAGCTTTTTCCGCTTGCGGCCGGACCATCAATTGTTATTACGATTGGACGTTTGGAAGCCAAGAGCTCGCTCCAAGCCCGTCGACTGTGAGACTGCCCGGGCACAATACCTGGAACCATGCTGCGACTTTGCGAACCAACCAAGGCGGCAGTCTCAATTCCAGCCATTGGTGCACCTCACTACTCGATTACTCATCATCCCGAACTGGCTCATCATCATCCGGCTCTGCCGCAGCAGCAGAGTCAAGGTCTTCTTCAACAAAGTCCTCTTTCACGGGTTCGGCAAAGAACGCCTCAAGCAATTTACGTGTCCGTATCACTCCAATAGTAGGATCGCCCGGACCGCGATAGTCAATGGCCAAGTTGCCGTCATATCCCACACTTTCAATCGCGTCGATGAGCGGCCGGAACTCAAATCCAGCGTGCTCCACTTGCTCATCCAAACCCACATCCGCCTTCTTTTTCTTGCCCGTCAGCGGCTTGAAGTCCAATGTCGATACCGACACCGCAGATGCATATGGAACGATGCGCCGCAGAAAGGCATCGGGGTCTTTTTGGGCCGCTGCAAGTTGAAAGTCAGGGAACGTACCAATACGGAATCCGCCGACTTTCTTTATCAGTTCCGTGAGGCGGTCTGGCTCAATGGTCAGACCTGGAAACGGTGAAATAAGTACATTGAGATCAAGCTTCTCAGCATGCTGCATGATCTTTTTGAGCCGCTCGATGACCAACTTGTTGGCAGATTCAGAAGTATCGGCATTGATCTTGAATGCCGTGGAATTACAACCCAGATACCGTGCGGCCTCCAATACCCGCTTCATTCGATCCATCGCGGGGATGTATTCATCATTCGCTGTACTAGAGATCGAAAGTGGTTGATTCTCAACCAGCAAAAGGCAGGAACAGGCGGCCTTGTCCGCCCGCTCGCGAATGGCCTCAAGCCTGGCCCGGTCTGCTCCTTGGAGCAAATCGGTGGTCAGATTGACACCATGCAGGCCAAGCTTCTCCCGCGCAAACGCCGGCAGATCGGTCATCTTAAGCATGGCCCCTTTGCCTTTGGCATCGGGAACCAGGAGTGATCGTAAACAAGATGCGGTTACGGTAAATAGCATGCAGTGGGCCGAGTGTAGCCCAATTGCCAGCCACGCGTTTCGTTGTTTGTTATTGGCCTGAGGGTACCGATTTCTGATATCCTTTCGGTACTCCATGACAGCCAGCCCAAAACTTGACATCACACGGACTTTTATGGGTTGGGATCAACCCGCACTGGTTTTGGCGGCCAACGCGATATCCAAACACATCTCTGATGGCGAACTTGACCTGAGCAACTTTCTGGTAGTCACTCCCGGTTCTCGGGCTGGCCGAATCCTCGATTCGTTTCTCAGTGAAATCGCCCAAGCCCGTGGCGTCCTTTATTCATCGCCACAGTTCTTGACGCCAGGCCGACTCATTGCGGCAATGTACCAACTGCCCAACAAAGAAACCCCACCAGTCCATCAGCAACTCGCGTGGATTGAATCACTTAGGACTATTCCTGATCAGCACAAGTCACTGCTTGTTCAAGGGTCTTGCGAAGCAACTCACCTGCTCAAGCGCTACGCCGAATTATTATCGAGAACTTGCAGTCAGCTCGCGGGAGAGAACATTCGTCCGCAGGAAGTTCCAGCTCGAGCGGAACACAACCGCGACAAACTCATCGGGGAAATCGACGCCGACCGGTGGAACGCTCTTGAGGTTGCACTGAAGTTCGCCGAGGACCTCTTAAGAACTGATGGCGGATATCTCGACTCTCAGAGAGAACTTGCAGCAGTTCGTGCGGGACCTCCATGCACCTCCA
The DNA here is from genome assembly GCA_005776545.1 of Planctomycetia bacterium. The sequence goes on from SXOY01000351.1 coordinate 2,571, forward strand.
AGCGCATTGTCCTGGTTGCGGTCAGTGAAATGGCAGAGCTTCCTCGCACAGCATTTTGCAAACACGTTGGACCAGTGGAATGCCTGATCGCCGCGCCTCCAATACTGGCCACTAAATTTGATGGAATGGGATGCGTCATTCCATCACAATGGACCGGGAGCATTGCGGAAATAAACGACCAAGACCTTATTTTCGCCGATGGTCCTTCGTCGCAAGCGGAAGCGGTCTTTTCCGGGCTCGCCCAGATTTCGCCCGCCCCATCGCCGCAGGATGTCGTGATTTCCGCACCCGATCCGACAGTGACTCCCCACCTCAAGAGCATTTCCCGCGAAATTGGCGGCGTCAGAATTCGCGATGCCGCCGCGAAACCGGTGACTTCAACACCAGCGTGCCTGTTGATATCGAATATCGCGGACTATTGCAGAGAACAGACGTTCGAGACATATGCACAACTTGTTCGCCACCCCCATTTTGAATCTCGACTAGTGCGAGCAATGAAAGAACATGGGGATGCGAATTCCTCCCCCACACGCTGGTTGAAGTATCTAGCTCGCTACGGCGAGAAACAAGCCCCGTCGCAGATCGACCCAATGTGGGTGTGTGAATCTGAACGCGACACCAAAGTTCTAATAGCGCTACATAAATCCGTTACGCAGCTGCTTTCGCCGTTACTAATGTCCGAACCTGATAATGCGGCTGGCACGCCAGCATCCTGGGCCAACGCAATCAGACAGGTTCTAAAAGATATCTATGACGGCCGACAAATAAGAACGTCCACCGCACCCGGCCGTCGAACCCACGCGAGCTTTCAGGCAATTGCACATGCCGTCGATGCACTTGCAAGAATTCCAAAGGAGCTTTCCAATTGCTGTCCGCAAAACACTGGCGACGCCCTTCAACTCGTGCTTGATGAACTAAAGTCGGCACAACTGGCACCAGAACCGCTGGCGAATTCAATTGAAGTACTCGGCTGGCTGGACGCCGCACTTGACCCCGCACCATTTGCCTTTGTCACTGGAATGAATGAAGGAGTAGTTCCGGAAAAGATCAGCACTGATCCACTCCTTCCCGAGTCTATCGCAAGTGCATTACGAATCTCCTGCAACGACTCTCGCTTGGGGCGAGATGCGTACTTGCTGGCACTCATGAGTCACACGCGTAAGTCTAAAGGTACAAAGCTGGTAGTAGTTTCTGGTCGACGAGACAGCGAGGACGATCCCCTCTGGCCCTCACGGCTGCTGCTCGGCGATGAAGTGCTGGTGCCACGAATCGAACGAATGCTCAACGGCCCAACGCCGCTGGCGAAAGTACACAAATCGCATAGGTCTACTGGGGCCAGCGCCTTCAAGGTCTTACCAATGGTGGAGGCGGTACCGCCAACAACCTTGAATGTCTCACATTTCAAGAGGTATCTCACTTCCCCATATGAGTTCTATCTCGATCAAGTGCTCCGGCTTGAAGAATTTGGCAGTCCCAACGTTGAACTTGACTCTGCTTCCTTTGGCAACCTGATTCACGGAGCACTAAAGCTTTTTGGAACGTCCCCAGCACGCAAACTTTCCAAGAAAGCTGAGATCGCTGATGAACTCAGCGCTTCGCTCGAATCACATGTTACTGCGACTTTCGGGTCGCACAGACGTCCAGAGGTTCAAATACAACTTCTGCTCGCCCAACGTCGCATCACCCGCCTCGCCGAGGAAGAGGCAAAACGAAGGTCCGAAGGCTGGACCATTCAATACTGCGAATGGGGCGATGGCAAAGTTGTGTTTTCGCACAATGACACTAAGGTCGAGGTTCGCGGACGGATTGATCGAATCGATTTCAACCCGTCCACTGAGACGTGGCAGATCATCGATTACAAGACCGGTACCAGCGCGGACGCGCCCGACACAACTCATTTTGCGCCCAAGAAGAACGAATGGAAAGACCTTCAACTTCCGCTTTATCGACACCTTGCCAGTCCAATTGTCGGGAACAAGAAGACGGAGTTGGCGTACCTGCTTTTACCACGTGATCCAGAAGAAACCAAGCTCAAGAGGTTGTCCTCCAAGATCGATCTCGCACAGGCCGACATCGCCATCAAGGAAGTCATTGCGAAGATTCTTGAATCAGCCTTTGCAGAACCAGGATATTCCAGAAGCCAGGACGGAGCCCGTGGCGCTTTGCTTGGATTAGGAATCGTCGAGTCCGGCGGCACACGCCCTCCTGTTGCACGGGAGCCTGAATGATGCCCCCCCACTCACCCAATACCATGCACGAAAGTAAGATCATTCGCGCATCGGCGGGAACAGGAAAAACGTTTCGCCTGGCAATGCGTTACATCGGCCTGCTCGCACGCGGCGAGCAGCCATCATCTCTGCTTGCAACCACTTTCACCAAGAAGGCCGCGGGAGAGATGTTGGAGCGTGTTTTGAAGCTCCTTGTGGGCGGTGTCGCCAAGCCCCACACACTCGCGGAACTGCAGCAGTTCGCGGACCCAAGTCTAACCCATGAACGATGCCGCAAGTTGCTTCGGGTCCTGATTGACAATCTTCACCGCAACAATGTTCTAAACATAGATAAGCTCTTTCTGCGAATTGCGAGTGGTTTCTCGCTTGATCTGGGGGTAGCACCCGGTTGGCAG
>SXOY01000352.1 GCA_005776545.1 Planctomycetia bacterium
GTATCGATTGGCAACGACTGCCAGGTTGGTGACGGGTGCGAGTTTCACCCAAATGTTGTGCTGTACCCGCGGACGATCGTTGGCAAATGCGTGGTGTTGCACGCGAGCGTGATCATCGGCGTAGACGGGTTTGGTTACCGGCCAAGTTCCAGCGGTCTGGTAAAGATCCCGCATATCGGAAACGTTGTGATCGAAGACAATGTTGAAATTGGTGCCAACTCGTGTATTGATCGTTCGAAATTTGGTTCGACACGAATCGGCGCCGGATCCAAAATAGACAATCTGGTGCAGATTGGTCACGGTGTCATTGTCGGGCGGTCCGTGATTTTGTGTGCACACGTCGGGCTTTCCGGCAGCGTTCGCGTCGATGATGGAGCTATGTTGGGCGGCATGGTGGGTGTCGTTGATGGCAAGGTAATTGGAAAAGGTGCCATGATTGGCGGCCAGTCCGCCGTTGCTGACGACATTCCCGCGGGACAGAAAGTTTTCGGTTCGCCCGCGATTCCGATTCGACGCGCATTCGCGGAAAAAGCCTTTGTCGGCAAACTGTTCGACCTGCGCGCAAAGCTCTACCAGCTTTTGGACGCCGGTGAGCCGCCGACAACGTGAGCAATAGACACGGACTACTTTCACACCGGAGCGAATCATGAGCTACACAACCTTAGCGGCACCCATTACACTCTCCGGCCCCTCGCTGCAGTCTGCCAAGACAGCAACCGTTACGATTTCTCCAGCGGAGAAGGGTGTCGGGATTACGCTTGCCCGCACTGATGTTTCGAGCAATCCGGTGAAAGTGTCTACCAGGATCATGGCGCCGACAAAAGATGTCCGCACCACCAGTCTGGTGATTTCACAATCCGGAGATCGCCCGCTGATTGTTCACACAGTCGAGCACTTTCTTTCTGCCCTCTATGGAATGGGAATCACCGATGCTCATATCACGGTTGATGGCGAGAACATGCCCATCCTAGATGGTTCATGCCAGCCGATCGTGGTGGCGATGCAGGAAGTGGGCATTGCTTCTGATGGCTTGAAGCCACGTGTGCTGACAGTTGATGAGCCAATCATCATTCAGGATGAATCAGACCCGGCGGTGTCGATTGAGATTCGGCCTCGCACAGCGGTTGGGTGCCGCTTTCGTTATGACTTTTTCACACAGCGTCCTGTTGCGGATGTGGATGGAACGTTTCGCACGCTCGATCAGTCGTGTATCTGGGAGGGAGATGCGTTTACCTACGCGCGCGAACTTTCACCGGCACGCACATTCAGTTTCAAGATAGAGGTTGATGCGTTTACCAAGGCCGGTCAATTCACACATTTCACGCCCCAGGATCTTCTGGTCATCGATGACATCAAGGGCCATCCGATTCAGAATATGTATCGCTACAAAAATGAGCTCGCCCGTCACAAGCTTCTTGACTTGGTCGGTGATCTCGCGCTTGTGGGATGCCGCCTTCAAGTTGATATAGCAGCGCGGCGTTCGGGACATGGATTGAACCATCTGGCGGCAAAGGCTCTCGCGGCGGTCGCGGCCAAGGCTACTTGAAGTTCTTGCAGAGTTCTTGAGTTCTTATCGATCTTCCAACATGATTTGGGCGTACAAGGAAGCCCCTGTGGCTCCGATGTTTGGTCCCTAACCCATTGAAGCAGTGGAACTTAGGCTCAGCAAGACGCAGTCGGTCCTGACCAGTACGGATGTGCTTGGGTTGCAGGCTCATTGGACCGATCTAGTTGCAGGTGCGAACAATCCGTGTTCCCGTCCTATAACTCATGGCCTTTGAACAGACAGAGAGGTTGAAATGTCGAAGCAGAAAACCGCGCTCATCACCGGAATTACCGGGCAAGATGGTTCCTATCTGGCCGAGTTGCTCGTCGCCAAGGGGTATCACGTCCACGGTGTCATTCGTCGCTCGTCGAGTTTCAACACCGGTCGTATTGATCACATCTATCTTGACCCGCACGTCAAGGGTGGCAATCTCAAGTTGCACTATGGCGACCTTTGCGATCCCAATTCGCTCAGTCGCATTCTCGAAATGTCTCAGCCCGATGAAGTGTACAACCTGGGTGCACAGTCTCACGTCCGCGTTTCGTTTGACATGCCAATTTACACCGCCGAGTCAGTCGGCATGGGCGCGTTCAAGCTTCTTGAAGCTGTGCGTGAGTATCAGCAGAAGACCAGCCGCGAAGTGCGGTATTATCAAGCATCAAGCTCTGAGCAATACGGCAAGGTGCTCGAGTCGCCCCAGAAAGAAACAACTCCCTTCTATCCACGTTCGCCATACGCCTGCGCCAAAGTCATGGCGCACTGGGCCACTGTGAATTATCGTGAAAGCTACGGAATGCACGCGTCCTGCGGCATCCTCTTCAACCACGAATCACCTCGCCGCGGCGAGACGTTTGTAACACGCAAGATCACTCGCGCTGTCGGTCGAATCAAGATGGGGTTGCAGGATAAAGTCTTCCTGGGAAATCTCGATTCCAAGCGCGACTGGGGTTTTGCTGGCGACTACGTAAAAATGATGTGGCTGATGCTGCAACAAGAGAAACCAGATGATTACGTCATCGCGACTAATCGCACGATCACCGTGCGTGAGTTTGCAGAGATGGCATTTAACCACGTCGGTCTGAATTTCAAGGATCACGTACTCTTTGATCCACGCTATCTTCGCCCAGCCGAAGTAGATTTGCTTCTGGGTGATCCTTCCAAGGCAGCTCGCAAGCTTGGCTGGAAGCCTGAAACTACGGTCGAGCAACTCGCGGCGATGATGGTTGAGTCTGACCTTGAACTTGCACGCCGCGAAAAGACGCTGCGCGATGCTGGCCACAAGATGCCTGAATACGCAGGGCACGATCAATAAGGACCGTCTAGAAACTAATAACTCATGACATATCCAACGCCGTACACGCTCGATCCGTGTACGGCGTTGTGCGTTTTCGACACAAAAACAGGCACGGTTCGCATTCCAATCGCCCGTCGTAAGCCTTCCGCCGCACCGGACGGTCGCCGTATTGACATGCACATGAATCGTGGTACTCTCAGTTCATGCTGCTGGTGCTTCGCATCTCGGTGGACTTAGGAATTCTCGCACGCGTGTGTCTCACTCGCCCAGATGATGCGGGTCAGCCTCTGCCGCCTCCATAGTCGCCGCCGCATCACCGTCAGTGCTGCCTAAGCGGGCCACCTCTTGTCATTTCACAATTCGCCTCGCGGGCCGATGTTCTCGGCACGCATACGGAGACTCTCAATGTACATCATGATTCTTGGTTGTGTCGTCGCGGTTGTGTTGATCTTTCTTCTCTTGGGCGTTCGCTATGTGCCCAATAATCGCGTTGGAATCGTTGAGAAGCGGTTCAGTGCTTCTGGCTCAGTGCGCGATGGCCTTATTGCCACCAAGGGCGAAGCGGGTTTTATGCCGCACTTATTGCGTGGTGGGCTGCATTGGCTGATGCCACTTCAATACTCTGTTCATCGCACACCATTGGTCACAATCCCCCAGGGCAAGATCGGGTATGTCTTTGCGCGCGATGGAAAGCCGCTCGCGCCGATGCAGGCTCTCGCATCGAACGCAACCGCTACCAGCTTTGAAAACGTCGAAGTGTTTCTGGCTGCCGGCGGGCAACGAGGACCTCAGCGTGCGATCATGCGTGAAGGTGTGTACGCGATCAATCTCGCTCAATTCGTTGTCATCACGCAGAACATGCTGTATTACATGCCGCTGACTCGCGAAGATCAGAAGATCTTCCAGGAGATGGCAAGACTGATTCAAGAGCGCGACGGGTTCAGCCCCGTCGTCATCAAAGGCACTGAAGACATTCTCGGTGTCGTGACTGTGCACGACGGTCCTGCCTTGAGCGACGGGCAAATCATCGCGCCAGTAGTAGGGCAGGGGGGCAACACTCACAACAACTTCCAGGATCCTGAAGCATTTCTCGCTGCGGGCGGCCAGCGCGGTCGTCAATTCCAAGTGCTGGTGGACGGCACATACGTGATCAATCGCCTCTTCGCAACCATCGAATTTGTGAACAAGACGATTGTCGATGTGGGATTCGTGGGCGTCGTCGTTTCGTATACCGGCGAGCAAGGCAAGGACCTTTCTGGCAGTGAATATTCTCATGGCGAGCTTGTAGAACGCGGGCATCGCGGCGTCTGGAGCGAGCCACTGCTTCCGGGCAAATACGCGTTTAACACATATGCCGGTCGCGTGGTCATTGTCCCCACAACCAACTTCATGCTCAAGTGGATCAGAAGCGAAGCTGGCGAACACGCGTTTGACGCGAATCTGTCGGAAGTATCTCTCATTACCAAAGACGCGTTTGAACCGAGCTTGCCTTTGTCAGTGGTTGTACATATTGACTATCGAAAAGCTCCGCTGGTTATTCAGCGGTTTGGCGACATTCGTCGCTTGGTCGAGCAAACGCTTGATCCCATGGTCGCCGCGTATTTCAAAAACGTCGCGCAGAATCGCACGGTGATACAGCTCTTGCAGAGCCGAAGTGAGATTCAAGAACAGGCCGCAACCGAAATGAGAGAGAAGTTTGAGTACTACAACCTCGAGCTTGAAGAGGTATTGATCGGTACACCAAAAAGCCCGCAAGGCGCGGGTAAGTTCGAGCAGATACTGGAACAGCTTCGCGCGCGCCAGGTTGCCGAAGAACAAATCGACACGTACGACAAACAAGAGCGAGCCGCAGGTAAAGAGAGAGAACTGCGTCAGGCAGAGGCATTGGCACACCAACAGACCAAGCTCACGGAAAGCGAGCTGGCAATCACCATCATGAGCAATCAGGGCAAGGCCGACTATCAGCGATCGCTGCAACAGGCCTCGCAGGTAAAGGCCATGGCCGAAGCGGAAGCCGCCAAAGTGCGAATGATGGGCGATGCGGAGTCTCAGCGAACGGCGCGCGTGGGAATCGCGCAGGCGATTGCCGTTGAAGAACAGGTTCGGGCGTATGGCGGTCCTGTGTATCAGCTCACGCAGTCGGTATTGTCGCGGTTCGCTGAAGCAATCCAGCAATCAAAGGTGGATGTCGTACCCAAGATCATGATCGGAGGTACGGATGCAAAATCAGGATCAGGGAACATCATGGAGGCTCTGATGGCGATGATGCTCTCAGAGAAGATGTTGACCACCGGAACGACCACTGGCGTGCCGCCACGGGCGGAGGCGGTTTCGATCCGCGAGGAGATCATGCGGAATAACACGCCGCGAAATTGAGACAGAATCTCGTTGCGGCCTGCGGGGGGAAACCCCGCAGACCCGCTTTTGTTCGAATAATCGGCAATCGTTGCGCGGCATGTGTTTCTCGGACGATTCAATGCAATCCGCGGCAAACTGTGGCAGATGGTTGGCGCGAATCGGACCGACAATTGATAGAATGGTGATCCACCAGAACTGAAAGACCATGCAAATTCCAACACCGAAAAAACACTGGACAGTGAGTTACATGCGGTCGCGCCTGCGGCAAATGCGCTGGCAGAAAGCGCACCCGCTTGATCCGTGGCTGACGCGAGATGCGGTGGAGTTCCTGCGGAATTGGCTTCGGCCCGGCGACATCATGGTTGAGTTTGGGTCTGGCCGCAGCACTCTCTGGTTTGCGCGGGCAATTCATCCTGGTGGACACATTATCAGCGTTGAACATCACGAAGGCTGGTACAAAGATGTCAGCGAGCGGCTGAAGAATTCCGGGCAGTCGAATTACTCATATCAACTCGCCGAAGAGAAGCCGGGTCCATATGTGGCCGCGGCCAACAACGAACTCGCAAAGCACGGTGGGTTTGCCGACATCATTTTGGTCGACGGGCGAATGCGCGATCACTGTGCTATCTGGGCACTTGAACACATCAGGCCCGGAGGAGTGATTGTCGTGGACAATGTGCAGCGATACCTGCCTCACAAGAGCAACGCGCCCACAGCCATTGCCGCCGACGGTCAACCCGATGGTGAGTTGTGGAAGAAGTTCAGTACAGCGGTGTCAGGTTGGCGCAAGCACTGGACCAGCGACGATATCGAAGATACGGCGTTTTTCTTTGCACCATCCAGGTGATTCTCAAAGCACGATACTCTGGCGAGGAGAATTCTGTGGCACCGACAGCCCCATGACCTCAAGCACTTTTGTCATGCCAACCACATCGCTCTCATCAAATGCGCCGATGTCGTAGCTGTCCCCGTCAAGAACTCCCCAGCACGAACCATCGATATCAAAGAGCGGAATCACAATTTCTGATTGGTCTTTGGGGTCGCACGCAATGTAATTTGGTCCAAGTGATTTCACATCGCGCACGATCAACGGGCGTTTTTCCCTGAAACTGCGGCCGCAGCACCCGTGCAAACCAATCGGCGAACACGCAGGCTTATCGCGGCATTCCTCCAGCACAAGTTCCTGACCAGCGGGTGCTGAATTATCAAACAGATAGAAACCGATCCATGACAGTGAATGCCGGCTGAACGCTTCCCATAAGAGGTCGACGGTGCGTTTCATGCGAACATCGCGATCTACTTCGGCACACGCAAATACCGATTCGTAGTCGCGTCTGAATTTGGATTCCGCTGTCCGCATCTCGGCTCTCCTCAACTCCCCATGTTCGAAAGATTGTAGACCGCGAAGCGCAGAGTCTACTGAGGAGTTTTCGCGCCGAGTCGGGCCTGAACACTTGTGTGAAGTTTGAACATGAGGTACGCACTGTAGAGAAAACCGATGGCGGCCAGGGCAAGCGGCACGCCAAAATCGTTTGAAAGCCAATAGAGGAAAACGCCCAGACCCTGGAAGATCTTGCCGCGAATTCCGACCATTGTCGCGTGAATAGCGACGTATTGCGCGACCTTGTCTTTGGTGGGTGCGAGCGCAACAGGGCCAAGAATCCAGCCGACACTTGCGCCTGCATGTGCCAGCCCATACCAGGCGCTCACGCCCGTGAGACTCAATGGACCAATCGCAAAAATCAGGCCAATGGGGTAGAGTGCCAGCAACAAGAACGAGACGCCGGTACTGCGAATCGCCCCCAGTTTGTCCATGAGTATCCCAGCGGGCCAATACGCAAGGCAGAGCGCAATCAGATATGGAGATTGAGTTGAACTGGTCGCTTCTCCATATTGCAGGTGGAGTTTGTCTGTGATCAACATCGGCAACAGCGCGTAGCAGACCATCCACCCGACTCCATACACCATGTACGCGCCTTCATA
>SXOY01000353.1 GCA_005776545.1 Planctomycetia bacterium
ACTGGGTTCAGGTCGCACAAGCGGGTCCTCTTTTTGGGGAGATAGGTGATACGTCAAACCCCGCGATCATCTTTCGCTTTGACTTGCAATTTGCGGATGTTCAAGGAACACGGCGGGTTCATTCAATACACAGAGTTCGGGACTCGTTCAACGCGAATGTTTGGACCGTCGGAGCGTCAACTGTTCAGGTACTTGCACCGATTTATGGCGTTGATGTGATCTACGTCCCATCACCGGGAGGCGTCGCACTGTTCACAGTCGCAGTACTCTTCGCGCGGCGGCGCCGAAAGTAGCGCAAGATTCTCGGCAGTCCCCCCCTATCTCTTGCGAACACACTGAATCGCTCAGTAATCCCGCCCCTGAACTCCATCTGGAGTGTCGTGCAGCGTCATGAGCGGCTCATGCTTGAGCGGATTTCCAACTGGTGCGGCGGCCTTTGTTGGATCTTTCAGGTCTGCGTGCAGATCTGCAAATGCCATCGGAGTCGGTGCGGCCCATTGACCGTTGATCGCGTTTGGAGTCTTGTTCAAGTACGCCAGGTGTGCATCCCAGAGCACCACTTTGCTGGCCGGGAATCCGACCTCGTGCTGTTGCACCGGCTGCATGAAGTTTTCATCCGCGGCCGCCGTAGCCGTAAACAACTTGGAATTGGCGATGAATGAATTTGAGTATCGAAGCGAGACCGTGTTGCGAATATTTTCAAAATCACCCAGGAAACTGAAATCGGGAAGTTCTTTGCTGAGACCAGGCGAAACCCAGAGGCGATAGTTTTCGGGCCAGCTTGTGAACGGGGCTACTACACCAGGCCAGAGATAGGACAGGTGCCAGGCTTCACTGGTGCCGATGATAGAATTTTCAGGCCACCAGCGAACGAACATGATGTCGGGATTTGGTGGCATTCCTACACCCGCTGGCACTGTTCCCTTTTTTGCAAATGGCCACGACTTGTACTGATCGGCATATTGCGAAAAGCTGATTCCCACTGAACGCATGTTTGCAAGTCCGGCTGTCTGCCGCGCAGTTGCACGGGCTTTTCCAAGCGCGGGGAACAGGATGCTGATGAGGATTCCGATGATCGCTATAACAATGAGAAGTTCGATCAGTGTGAACGCCGAAAGCGCGGTGCGAGAGGTCCTGGTGTTCATTTGGCACCTCCGGGCGTTGGCTGCGGGGCCTGACGTCTGGCGCCGGCAGGTATAGATCCGCTCATTTTCTTCATTATTTCAGGCTTCTTCATGTGAAGATTGAACCCGGCAGCAGACCATTTTTCGCCGCTGTCATCGCGTTCAAGTATTACGCCAATATCCAGGTCGTCGCCAGGGCTGGGCGAGTCTTTGATTTTCACTGGGATCCGAACTTCCGCCGCTGGCCGCTTTTCGCCAGAGAACATCCGCCCTGCGAATCGCATGGTCGCTTGAAATTGCGAATTGCTTCCACGCGGTTCTCCGGGTGTGCGTTTGGGAAGCCCCATTGCACCATCCGGAAAGAACTCGACGGTTGCACGCGATGCATCAATCGACGCATCTTTCAACAGCGAGATCAATCCTGAGAACATGGCACCGCGATCAGGTCCGCCAGGTGCTGCTACTGCCGCTGCAGGTGCTGCGGGTGCTGATGGGGGAGTCCCACCATCACTCACCGGCGGAGGTTCAAGCCGCTCACCCATCGCATCGGCAGGGGAACCGCTGACGCTGAGAATCTTGGAGAGCGATTCCATGGCCGCCGCGACAAGTGCGTTTTGAGCGGTGCCAGTTGTGTGCCCAAGCTCTGCGTTTGCTTTGACAGCCTGAGTAACCAGTGGCACGACCTCAGCCAATAGCGGCGCGGATTCTGGCTTGGAAGGTACCTTTACAAATTGAGTAGCAACTTCTGGTTCGGGGACGTTCGATGCCCCGGCGGCATTATCCACAGCAGTGCCGGCAGGTTTGTCTGACCAATTGGTGTTGCGATTGGTTCCATCAGTTGTAGTAGTCGTTTCAGTGCCCGGACCTGACAATGCCAGTGGGCGGCCACCAGCATCACTGATTGGTCGCGGTGTGAAATAGCTCCTGACTTGCCACGCACCCAGGCCCAGTGCGGCACACGCAAGTACGCCAACGCCCGCTAGTTTTGCTTTGTGAGTTGTCATGCGAACCTCTTTGGTGAGAGAGTACTTTGATGCGCTTTGGGATGTGACCCGTCACACTGGTCTCTCAAAAGAAATCCGTCATCCACGGGGTTGGGCCAGCAAACGCCGGTGCAAGTTGAAACAGTTGAGCTGGGTCACCATTGACGCGCTCGAGCGCCACAGCCTGTTGCACGGACAGATACCCCGACCAAATCTGGGCAAAAGTGCAAATGTCGATCTCGCAAACTGCTCCGACTTCACCTGTTTGAACGGCTCGCCCTTTCCCATCTGCAATGCGTATCTGCCACACGCGGCAATTCTGCGGCACAATATCGTCAACCACCTTTATCGTCGAGCAAAGGTCCAGACCCTGCGAATATCCCCGTGACTCGATCGCCTTGCGCACATCGATAATCCGCAGCATCCAGGGATCACGCAATCGCATCTGATAAATATTGTGATGTATGTAATTACACAGCGGATGAGATGCACCGCCCTGAAACACGCAGTCATCACCCATTGTTGTGAAATCTGCGATGAACATGAGAAGCCGCCGCGCGGCATCTTGGTCAATCCAGCCGATGTCCGATATCGCAACGTCGAAACGCCCGGTTTCTGGTTTACGAGTTTGTGCCATGTAGAGGTATCCACAAAGCTCACCGCCAGGTGAAAACGCGCCAAACCCACGATACTCCTGCCCTCGCCACTTTCGCAATCTGGTCCAGCAGTATTCGCTTCGATCGAGCATTCCGGGCCAAGCGGAGGCAAATTGACCGTAGATCTTTTGAACAGCCCCAAATTCTCGATCATCCAAGGGCCGCACGGTCCACCCCTTGATGTGCGAGATGTTGGTACTCAGCCTCCCAATCGGAACAGAGATCATGAACCGATGCGAAACTTGTTCGTAGCCAACCTTGCGATACAGCGGCTGCGTGGAAGGATACAAAGCAGAAATGGGCCACCCCTCTGCATGCAACTCACGCACGCAGGCTTTCATCATTTCCGTAGCCACCCCTTCGCCACGTGTCTCGGGGGCAACACTCACTCCTGCGATTCCCACCATCGGTACAGACCTGCCGCCGAAGTACTGTGCCATCTCGATTCGAAGGACTGTGCCATTCACACAGCCCTGGTGATCGCGCCAAAGACGGAGATTGTCAAGCCCCGAAGCGCGAAGCCAGATGCCGCAATCCTGGTCTTCGCCGCCAAATGCGAGGGCCAGCAATGTTGAAGCTCGTGGAATATCCACTTCGCCTGCGCGAGTGTACTGGTTGCTTGATGTCATATGAGGGGAACCCGCTGGGGAGAAAAACGTAACTCACATGTTGTGGTTCATGTCGATCACTTTGCCCGCCTTGACAGTGATAGTGATTTCATTGGAATCTTCCTTGAATAGCCAGACATCCTGATCTTTGTTGCCCTTGCTCGTACTGCCAACCCCGTAGCTTTCGATTCCAGAACCTTCCTGCACCAATTTTTCACCCTTGCCGAGAATCGCCTGTACTTCGTTAATGGTCATGCCAACGGTGATCCTCTTGAAATTATCCTGCGTGACTTTCTTCTCGCACGCAGCGAGACACAGGAACGGAATCAGTACTGCCAGGCGAATGAACTTAGTCATAGAAGGCTCCTTTGCAAGGCAGTAGTCTACCACAGATCGCAACACGCCACTTTCCCGGTTATTTTCCCTCGGAACCTATATCTTCGGGTATTTTGTCGAACCGGTACCCGCCTTTGGTGGCACCCCAGACCTGCTTGCCGCTGGCATCAAATCCTCGATCCCACGTCACCATGCCATCTCTTCCGATGTTGGCCTCGCTGGTCGCATATTTCGCGCCGCTGAGTTCCGATGAACAGTCACGTTCGCGGGTGCCGCCAACAAAGCGGTCGGCCTCGCACGTCAGAAACACTGAGCACCCCAGCCGCACCGAAAGATCTCGAACTGCAACCGAATCAAGCAGCGACTGATCACGCCACGCCCCCACCACCGCCGCGGGCACTGCGAGGGAATACACATCGCTTTGGATCATTCCGCGCTGTGGACTCGACACTCTGTAAATGCGCTGGCGATACGGGTGTTCCAAGTCGCTTGCCATGGCCTGCTCGACATAAAGCCAGACAAACTGAGGATTTTCCCTCCCTTCCCAGACTCGGACCACACGTAGGCGAATATCACGAAATTCAGGATCTGCGCTTGCCTGCGCCGCGCTCGAAAACTGACCGCACATGTGACTTGTGAAACGCTCAAGATCGGAAGTTGCTTGTGCAGCCCCTGGCGTGTCTGGTCGAACCACAACAGTCCTCGCCCGGCATCCGCTGATGACCATTGCCAACGCCACTGCAATTCCAAGTACACAAACCTGAAGCGGCTTCGAGCCTGAGATCATGCAATTCCCCTAGATACCAAACCAATACAAAGGATACGCCGGTGACCACATATGACGAGAGGTTTGGTACACTATTGCAATGGCAACTCAAGACAACCAATCGCCCGCACCAAACCCGCCGGGTGTCTTTTCGCCAAACGGAATCTGTTCAGCACATCCGCGGCTGCTGAGACACTACTTCATCCTGAGCCTGTTTACCGGGCCTGGAGTTTTCATCGTATTTCCAATCCTGTATTTTCGATATTACACTTTGCGGTATCGCTTCGATACCGATGGCGTCACCATGACCGTCGGCATCCTCTTTCGGCATGAGATTGCTCTCACATACCGCCGCATACAAGATATTCACGTCAACCGCGGCATCATTCAACGCTGGCTCGGTCTCGCCACCGTCGCCTGTCAGACCGCCAGCGGTTCATCAGCTCCGGAGCTGGTGATCGAAGGCTTGATGGAATACGAAAAGGTGCGAGATTTTTTGTATCACCAGATGCGAGGCGCAAAGGGTGAACACACTGCGTCAGCGGCGGGTTCACCAGTAGGCACAGGTGATGAAGCTCTGGCCCTTCTCACTGACATTCGCGATCGCGTCGCCGCACTCACTGCACAGGTAGAGACGCTCCGCGCAAACGCAAAGGAGTCGCGACATGAGTGAATCAACTCCTGAACTCATGCTCGCTCCGCAGCTTCAGCGTACCTCCGCCTGGATATATTCAGGAGTCTGGGCTGCTCTTACCAAACTGTTTCTGGTGCCGCGTGAGCCCCCCACGATGCCTGAAGGCTCGCACGAGATCATCGGGACGTTTCGACCATCCGTCAATTACCTGCGCT
>SXOY01000032.1 GCA_005776545.1 Planctomycetia bacterium
CAACATGTCAACCTGCTGCGAACCGGGAATACGCAACTCTCGCTTCTGCACCTGTACATCGGTGTACCCGAGCTTTCCGTACGCCGCTTCAATTGCACTAATCGAATTCGCCAGCCGCTGCTCGGAATAAATATCTCCCGGCTTCAGCGGCATCAACGCCAGCAACTGAGCCTCGGTAAACTCTGAACCAAATTCGTCTGTCCGTGCATCCGTCGCAGCAAGCTGCACTCGAAGATCACGCATGGTGTACACCATGCCCTCTTCGATCACAAATACTACTTGCGCCTCTTTCCCGTTCGGCGCGGGGATAGTGCGGTGCCCGACCCGCGCTTCCAGATATCCGCGGTCTTTGTAGAATTTGGTCAGTGTTGAAGCATCCTGGTCAAGCTGAACATCCTCAAGCTTGCCCTTGCTCAACAGCCAATACTCGCTGGTCTCAATCTGATTCTTCAGCAGTCCGTTCGAATAGCTGTTATTTCCATCAAACACAATGCTCGTGACTTTCACCTTCTCGCCTTCGCGAATCTGGAAAATCACAATCCCTGTTTCAGACAACAACTGCTCGTCGACAGAAACCTGCGCAAGATAAAAACCCTTCTCGCGGTAAATCTCCTCAATCCGGCGGCATCCTCTGTCAAGCTGAAACCTGTCCACCGGCGCACCGATAAACACTTCCACCGCTTTGCGAATATCATCGTCGCCAAATTGTGTATTGCCCGATGGCTGAACATCTGTCACGATCTGCTGCGGCAATAACGTGTACGTCAACGTCACCGACCCATCACTCAGCAAATCAACACGGTTGGAAACATCTTTGAAACGACCAAGCCGATTGACGCGACTCATGTCCTCGCTGACTAGCACCTGTTCATACGCTGCCCCTTCAATCAATCGAAGCTGATTGCGCACAAGTTGGGCCAGCACCGGGTCCAGCGCTGCATAGCTGACTTTCTTAGGGTCTTCTTTGCTCGGTGGCAGCGGTTGACGCAATTCGATCTTGCGAACAAGCCTGCCTTCAAATGCCTCCAGCTCTGGAACCGCTGAAACCGGCGGCACTTCTGGTTGCCGCTCGGCTGCTGGTTCCGCCTTCGGTGGCGGAGCTGTTTGCGCCGGTGCAGACGAACTTGCCGCCAGGCCAGCAATGAAAGCGATGATGGACGAATGTTGAATATTTGGCACTGGGCCTGACAATACCCCACCTGAACGAAAAGCACAAACGCCACGCAAAAGGAGTTTGTGTAATTACTTCTCATCACCAAAACGCCGTGTACTGACACGGCTCTCCGTGTTTGGTTTTTCTTAGGTTTGTTGGTTTCGCACCAATTCGCCATATACCGGTCTACCTATCTAGAGGCGAGGTAGGAAGTCGCCCTCTGAATTGACTCCTTTACACCTTGAACGGATGATCTCCCGTGCCACCACCCACCTCAAATGACCTGATCGTCGGAAGACTCTCGTTTGTCTTGATTTGCAAGAACAACGAGAAGTCAATTGGTCGCACGCTCGCGTCAATCACGCCCCTCGCCAAGGAGTTTGGCGGCGAAGTTGTTGCACTCGACAACGGCTCCACCGATGGCACCTTGCAAAAGCTCGCCGAGTTCGGTGCCCGCGTTGTGCCAACCGAGTGGAAGGGCTACATCAAAACCAAACAAGCGGCGCTTGAATCCTCCAGATCCGAATGGACCTTCGCCATCGACAGCGACGAATCACTCGAAGATGCACTTATTGCAGAAATCCGCAAAGCTCTCAATGCCCCGCCGCCCGGAGTTGTCGCATTTCGAGTCAACCGCAAAATGTGGTACCGTCAGGCCTGGCTCAATTTCGCATGGCAACCCGAATGGCGCGTGAGGCTGGTTCGACGCGGCGTGGCAAGTTGGGGCGGAATAGATCCACACGACAAACTCGATGTGATGCCCAATCTGGGCAATGTCGCAGACCTTCCGCGCTGGGCTGTGATGCGTCACGACTCAATGGAAAGCGTCGCCGATTTTCTCTCTCGCCAGGTCCAGCACTCGCGCCTCTCAGCAGAAGGAATCTACGCTCGCGGCGGCCGCTCGTCACACCTTCGAATGGTCACCAGTGCAACCGGCGCATTCCTCAAACAGATTATCTTCAAACAGGCATTCAGAGACGGCTGGCGCGGCTGGGTCGCCGCAATGTGTATGGGAATTGCCAGCGGCATGAAACACGCAATCTTGATTGAACTTGCCAACACCGATAATTCGGGCCGCCCGTAGTTCCAATTATTTGCGATAGAACTCATTGGCCGCGATATCCCGCTCAATCAATCCCTTGTCCTTTTCATCCACAACCCCATCGTGATTGATATCGGCCCGCGACACCAGCGCTGGACCAACAGGCTTCCCGTCCTCAGTTTTGTTGGCCGCGATCTGCTCAAACAACTTCAAATCCTTCAAATCAACCGCACCATCACCATTGATATCCTCGCTCAACCGCTGCACGCGCGACAGTGGATCTCCAAGCACCACCTGCTGCCACGAAAGTGCGGGTATGCTTGAATACGCCGCTTCCGCCCATGTCAGGTGTCCCAGCAAAAAATTGTTCACGATCATAATATTATCTGGCAGTGCAAACGCAAATGGTTCCCACGCATTACAAATCGCGAACGTGCCGCCCGCTTTGATAAATGTCGCGGCCTGGGCCTGTCCGGGCCACCCCCCAGTTGCCCCGAAGTCTCTCCCGTTGAAACTCTCAATGGAAGTAAACACCGCACCAGG
>SXOY01000354.1 GCA_005776545.1 Planctomycetia bacterium
CGTACTTCAGTCCGTGACACCTGTAGCCGGCGGCAAAACCAAGTACACCTGGCGCACAAACATACCGACTGCCACGTACCTGTATTGCTTCGCAACACACGCATACAACGTCTACGACTTTGTGTACAACTATCCGTTGCCCGCTGGCGGCACTGCGAATATGCCGTTCCAGATCAACATTTCTCCCGGCAGCGACACGGCCGGAAACCGAGCCGTCTGGAGCCAATCGCTTCAGATGATGGAGACTCTTCGTCCCGTCTTTGGCCTGTATCCATTCGTCTCCGAAAAATACGGCATTTATCAATTCACATTCGGCGGCGGAATGGAACACCAGACCATTACCGGAATGGGCCAGACCTTCTCCGAAAGCGTGACCGTCCACGAACTTGGACACCAATGGTGGGGTGACAACGTCACATGTAAAACTTGGCACGATATCTGGGTAAACGAAGGTTTTGCGACCTATACCGAAGCTCTTTGGTATGAGCGTAAACCCGGCTCAAGCGGACTTCCGGCACTTTACAGCGCGATGGCTGCTCGCAGGCCCAACGCTGCCACTATGACCGGAACTTCCAACGCGAGCGCGTATTGCTATGACGTGAGTGCCCCAGGCAACATCTTCAATGGTAATACCTCGTACGACAAGGGCGGTTGGGCTTTGCACACCCTTCGCAAGTATGTCGGCGATGTTACGTTCTTTCAGATTCTCACGAATTTTCGCGCTGCATATCAGGGTTCAGCTGCGACTACGCAGCAACTCGCTGATGTCGCCACCGCCACACACGGCTCAAGCTTGCAGGACTACTTCGATTCCTTTGTGTTTGGCCAGGGCACACCTGTCTATGCAATGGGTACACAGACTGCAACCATCAACGGATTGACATACTTGAAGCTGCACCTGCGCCAGACTCAAAACGCTGCGATGGGTGAAGCGGGTCGATTTGTAACGCCAATCGATGTAAAAATCACCACTCCCAGCGGCACAACCACCGCCGTCATCTTCAACAACGAACGCGAAGAGTCTTTTGTTATCCCTACAAATGGCCTCGCATCCGCCGTGGTTCTCGATGAAAACAACTGGATTCTGAACAACGGAAAATCCACCGAAGCCTACATCGCCAGCCCGCCGAAACTCCTGACCGCCTTCCCCGCGCTTGGCTCAAGCCAACCTGGATCAGCTTCGCCGACCACCGCGCTCCTGACGTTCAGCGAGTCAGTTGTTTCCAGTGCGGCCCACTTTACAGTCGTTGGCCCCTCTGGCCCCCTCTCCACTACATATTCATACAACGCTGGCACCAACACTGTTTCGCTCGGACTTGGTGCGTTAACCACGCCTGGAACCTACACCGTCACGGCCTCTGATCTCATTACCGCAGGTGGCATCCGTCTCGATGGCGAAATCACCAATCCCATCGCACCTTCAAGCCTCCCCTCTGGCGATGGTCTGGCCAACGGATCAGCGGTGTATTCATTCACAGTCACTGGTTCACCATGCCCCGCCGACTTTAACGGCGACACAACTGTCGATTTCTTCGACTATCTGGATTTCGTCGATGCCTTCAGCGCCAATGATCTATCCGCTGATTTCAACGCTGACACCGTGATCGATTTCTTCGATTACCTGGACTTTGTTGATGCTTTCAGTGCTGGTTGCTAAATCCGGTTGCTAAATCTGGAGTTTGACAATGCGAACGCTCGCGACCCTCAGCCTGATTCCGCTCGCCTGCCTGGCCGCGGTTCAAGCAAGTGCACAGCCTCTCTACCCTGAAGGCAAAGCGATCCCGCGCAATTCCACACCAGCCGAGCAAACGTGGCTTCGCGATAATCCGATTCTCCTCCCTGCTGTTGTCACCGCCCCGCCAACTGGTCCAGTTTTTTGTCCCGGTGAATACGCACCCATGCAAGGAATCATCCTTGCTTGGGAAGGGCCGACGCAGTGGCTTGATATTGTCGCGGAAATGGCCGCGAAAATAACTACTATTGGCAACGCCATCGCGTACGTCTCAATCGATGTTTTTGGAGAAGACACTGCCTGCAACACGCGCGTCACCGCATTTGGGGGCGACATTTCCAAAATCCGATACGTCTCGCGTGCCAATGACACCATCTGGATCCGCGACTATGGACCACGCTATATCTACGAAGGTGCAGGTCTGCGGCCGGTGCGTGCCATCGTCGATCACACCTACAACCGCCCTCGACCAAACGATGATTCCTGGGACAATGGCTGGTCGACCTATCGCGGTCATCTGTATTACGAACTCCCACTCATTCACGGCGGCGGCAATTTCCATCTTTCTTCCGCGCAGCCCGCATTTGCCACCCAACTTATTCAGAACGAAAACCCTGGCCAGACCGCCGCAACGATTATCAACACCTGGAACGCATACCAAAACGTCAACACCACCATCACCCTTCCGTTTCCAGAAGAAGTCGATGTCACACAACACATAGACATGTGGATGTATATGGCAGGCGATCAAAATGTCATGATCTCCGACTGGGCACTGAACCGTGGCAGCACACAGGACACCATCTGCAACAACCAGGCCAACACCATGGCCGCCGCCGGTTACACCGTCACCCGCCTGCCCGCCCGTTCAATCGGCGGCACTCACTACACCTATGCCAACAGCGTCATGTGTAACAACCTGGTTCTCGTTCCCAAATACCCCACCACTCTTGGCGCAACACTCGATCAACAAGCGTTCGATGCGTGGCAAGCGGCTTTACCCGGAAAAACCATCGTTCAGATTAACTGCGAATCGATTGTGACCTCGGCAGGTGTGATGCACTGCATCTGCATGCACGTTCCCGCCTTCAAAGGTCGAGTCGAAGCCACCGGTATCGCGCCCACCGTGTTTCTCCGCAATTTCCGCGGCGGGCAAGTCCTTCCAAACTCCAGCGTTCAGACCGTTCGCTGGGCCACCGATGATGACACCGGCATCGTGCCGCGTGTTACGGTCTCGCAGTCGCTCGACTCAGGTGCGACCTGGACCAACCTGGTGACCAACGTCACCAACACCGGTAGCTACAACTGGACAACCCCTGCAACAACGCAGCCACACGTCCGCCTGCGAATCACCGCGATCGACGCCGCATTGCTGACCGAAACCGATGCCAGCGAAACCGATATCTATGTCGGAGTTCTGTGTGCGGCCGATTACAACCGCGATGGCATACTCGATTTCTTTGACTACCTCGACTTCGTCGACGATTTCGCGACCAACGCGCCTGGCGCGGATTTCAACCATGATCTGATCATCGACTTCTTTGATTACCTGGATTTCGTTGATCGCTATTCCCTGGGTTGCCCATAGCAACTATGCACATCGAACAACAAACGCGAACAGCTTCGAAGTAAAAAACGCCGCGAAACTCGGTAGCTTCGCGGCGGAGCTTGGGTTGAACGCTTAATGAAGATTTTACTTTCTGCGACGACGAAGTGAAAGCGGGAGTGCGCCGAGCATTATCGCAAGCGAGCTGGTGCCAGGTACAGGAATCGTGTCAATGAAGAAACAGAGGTTGTTACCTTCACCCACGTCAGTCGTTTGTCCCGTCGTGAAATTCTCAATGAATCGAGAACTGGAACCCGTTGTGACTGGTGAACCGAAGTAAAGTCCCATTTGGGAAACGTCATAATTGACTGCATTCGAAAACTGAATTGTCATGAACATAGATTCCTCTGCGGGCAGGAACCAGTGCATGTCAGATCCGCCATCACTGTAAATGAATGCAGCGCCACCCGGTGGAATCGTGTAGCCAGAAGTTGTGTAGGTCGCCTCTCCAAGCAAGGTTCGCCGCAGGCTGTAAAACCGGAATGAAACTTGAATGGCAGTGATACTCTGTGAGACCGAGTAGTTCATCATTGTATAGGCATGGTCTACAATTCTACTAGGTTGCCACGAAACCAGATTGACATCATCTCCGACTTCGTTTCCACCAATCTGAACTGTACCAGTTGGAATAGTGATTCCAGGATCAAGCGGCGGAATTGCTCCTTGAAAACGCCAATTGTCGTAACTGTGAAACCCGAATGACTGTGGACTTGCGCCCGTTTCGACTACGCGAGTTCGAGTCGCGCCGACTCCAGTCTCCCGAAGTATCAGAGGTGGACTCGCATGTGCGTGCGACACTTCTAACAGGAAGAGCAACATGAAACCAATTGCGTTTTTCACGGTGTAATTCTCCCTTCTCAGTCTCTGAATTGATAAGTCAGCGTGTCGCCCTGACGGAGTGTCCAAAATTCCAGGAATTTGTTCCAGTCGGCCTCATTTATAACATTATCGCTGTTCTGAAGAATGTCCCCGGTAGCAAAGACCAGCGGGTCATTGGGATCTCGATTGGACATGTGTGTAGCGGTATACGCATCGTTGTAATCTTCCATATCAACATCCGCATCGCCATCAAAATCGGCGACCTGGATGTTTCCAATGCTGTACCAGCGTTTGAGCTTTTCAATTTCGGTTCCAAACTGTCCGTAATACAGACCGACAACGTAGCCGCGGCGGCGAGCCTCTGCCCATTCACTCCAGCGGAGCGGCAAATCTGAGTTTTCGAGAAAGTGGCATTCGGTCGAGATTTTTGAAAGCTGAAACGGCTTAAAAGTACGAGTTGGAACGGAATAGTTATACATTACAACTTGGGAATTTGTAAACCATCGAAGCGCAGCAAGGCCGCAGTCATCCGAGACAAGCCCGGCATTATCGAGCGTTGGGAATGCTTCGCCGCCAAATCGAATGTGTTGCCCCGTAAGAAACGGACTGTGAGCGACTTCAACCGTTCCCCATCGGCGAGCCTGCGATGGGATGTTCTGTGCGGCTGCATCGAGCCAGATCGTCTTCACGCCAATTTCGGTCCAGGGCTTGATCTCGGACCAGAACGAGGTCAGTGCATAGTAATCTCGCGGGTCAATTGGCTTAGGAAAATCCGCTGAATTGTGTGGTTCAGACCACAGTTCTTCGTAGACCGGAACATTTGGGAGATTTGGATGCCATTGCTTGAACGAAGAAACTCTGTGCGGCACATACCACTCCGCCGGCCCCGGATTGGGAATTGTGGGCATCGTGTTGAGCTGACACGTTCGCGTTCCAATACCGCCACCAATGTAAACTTCAATCGACATCTTGTCTGGTTCGAGATCGGGGTTGGTCGTGCAATAGGTCGAGACAAACGTATCCCATGTGAACGTCATCAAGCGCGTGCCCGCATAGACAGGATTTGCGGGATCGCTCCGAAAATACTTTTTCTTCCAATCGGGCATGGTTAAGAACTGATTCATCGAGTGGTCGGTGCCACCGTAAATTGCATATCGCTGACCGCCGCGATATCCCGACCACCCCACCTGCTGCACGCCCTGAACCCCAGCGGGTTCGTGGAAGATGATGCGACGAATTCCTTGCGCGTGCGCCCGCATGATCCGCCGCATCAGAACGTCAAACTGGTCAGGAATGCTGTTGTATCCTGGCACAAGCTCAATATTGGAATTCATGTCTGGATTGGGACTCTTCTCATCCACCGCAACGTCTGCGTCAAGCGATGCCGGACTGTTTGGCGTGATCCACCACCAGTCTGCAAGCGATCTCGGATTAAGACGCCAACCCGCACTGGCAAACTGAATCATCACCGCTGGACGACGGTCGCGGGCCCAAGCAGGATTCGCCATTCCCCAGCTTGAATTCCCCATGGTTCCAGACGGTCCAGGCGGCCAGGAAAGCAAATCGCAGCAACCGCCTTCGCACGAAGGAAATTGGTTTGCTGGCACAAAGTAGTAATCGCAAAGCAGAACTGTTTCAGGCGTTGGCTCTGGAACTTGATCACTAGGAACTGGCGACGGCACCAATGTCTGGGCGCGTGCTGCGCTACTAACCAAGTACGCCCCCCCCCCCAACAGCGCCACAACAATTTTCCGTTTCAACATTTCAAGGCTCCTTATGTGTGTCGTCCCGGACTTATCGGAGCACTTTGACTAACCGCGTTTGGACACTTTTCGCAACGAGCGATTTGGTATTCAGATATTTTCAAGTGTCAAATAGCCGTGGACGTCTGTTGAAATACCGCTATCTACTCCGATAGACGGCACTCCATATCTAATATGAACCACGTTTTCCGAGGTTGCAAATAATCCTCCGAAATTCGATGTAAATTGTGCAAATCACTATCTGCGGACATCGCTGCAGCGCAGATTTTTCTAGGGTGTTTACCTCTGTAACGGATACCGGACGGGGAAAGGGGCAAAGAGCGCTGGCAACACAAGTGGGCGCGCAGTTAGATTCGGCAATGTTATATCTCACATTGGCACAATGATGTTTCTGAACACTTGGCCCGACCACTTTCCTGTGCGTCCCTGCATTTACTCTGTGTTCTCTGCGCCCCAACGGTGACTGCTTTGTCTTCGCCTTTCCTCACAGAAAATCGCAAACTTGGAAGCAAAAAAGAGCGAAGACAGTCAACTCACCGGGACTTCTCTCAACCGATCAGGTTGCCGCCTGCACTGC
>SXOY01000355.1 GCA_005776545.1 Planctomycetia bacterium
CATTCAGACGCGAGATTAAGCCAAAGACGGCAACGCCGCCCCCGGAGTCTTCAGCGCAGGCACCAATCACGCAACGCACGCCGCGGGCAGTACGCTTTCGCGTTCCGCGACCAATCAGGGCATTTCCCGTAAAGACGTTGGATACATGGCTCTGTTCGACGATTACATGACTTACCCGCGTTTAAACGATGCCGCAGATTTCTCCACTCTCACTGCCGCATTCAAGTACCTGGGCGTGGTTGCCCCACCGGTAGATGTCGTCAACGCATCGTTCGGATACAAATACAAGAAGACGGCTGCCGGTAATCAGGCAATTGTCCAAACTGACCTGACTGGAAATTCGTACGCTTCCAAACTCCTCGATTGGTACGCATGGCAGAAGAACGTCATCACAGTGAAGTCCGCCGGTAACACCGGAAACGGTCCAACTCCAACTGAGATCCCATACACCGCCGGTCTCGTGAGCATGCCCGGTGATGGCTACAACGGGCTGACAGTCGGCGCACTCGATGCCACACTCGGACGAGTTGCCAGCTTTTCTGCGTACTTGCCTCTCGCTGATGGTCGCAATGGTGTGCATCTGGTTGCCCCGGGTACCAATGTCAAATCAGTCGGCTTTGATGGCACATTTCCCACATCCAGCGGCACATCGTTCGCGGCCCCGCACGTCACCGGAATCGTCGCCAACCTCATCTCCGCCGCCAAACAAGCTCAAGCTGGTAATGCTCGCACCGACAAAGGCGATCGGTTCAATACCGATGCTCGCGTAATTAAGGCGATCATGATCAACTCCGGTACTCACAGCTCCCCCACGCGAACTGCGGGCGGTGCGGCAGCAGCCTGGTCGCCCGGCCAAGTCGATGCCGCGGACAACAAGAATTGGGTCCACCCACTCAATTACGCAAACGGTGCCGGCGAAGCTGATGCAAACGAGGCATGGCGTCAATATCGTGAGGAAGGCCCGAAGTTGCATAACGCCGGCTTGTTGACCCAGTATTATGAAAATCGATTCTGGGATTTTGGTTTCGTCACCAAGGCTGCCGATCGAACCGGACAGGTGAACTACCTCACATCCGGTGCCACGCAGTTCACTCTTCCAACTGGTTTCTGGATTAACAACATCACCGCCACCGTCACATGGAACCGCCACGTGACAACCGCAGATCTGGCAAATGCGGATGCGATTTCTATGACAGATATTGATCTGTGGTTCCAGTACTCGCTCAACAACGGAACTACATGGAACAAGATACTCGCCTCGCGAAGCCCCAACGATTCCACCGAACACATCTTCCTGCAGCACATTGACGACGCTGCTCGCCAAAATGCGCTCTATCGGCTGCAAGTCTGGGTTCCTGCGGGCCGCTTTGCAACCGGTTGGGATTGGGAAGGCTATGGCTTATCGGTCAAGTACACTGCAATTCCAACTCCCGGCAGCGGACTGCTTGCCATCCTCGGCCTGGCGTGTATTTCCCATCGCCGCAGAACTTGACCTCCCCTTTTTCCTCGCCTGAAACCGCGAGCACAATTTACCTCTAAACTACATGCCCGGCGGCACACCGCCTGGCGTGTTTCATTGACAAGGTTGGAGACAGAAATGCAGTGGGAGTATTACACACACAAGGTTGAGGCTCAAGGGTTCATGGGTGGGCATGTCGATGTAGACAAGATCGACAAAGAGTTGAACCAGCTCGGCCTCGACGGTTGGGAACTTGTAGCAGTGTGCGACACTAATGGATTTGAAGGCAGCTCTCGATACGTGTTGTTCACGTTCAAGCGACCCATGCGCCAGACGGGTGTTCGCGGTGCTGTACCTGAACCTGTGTAATCAGGGCGGTGGTATTTGGCGTAGCACGCGGTCAAGCGTCGCATCAGCGATTCGATCGCCGACTTCGCTGACGCGCACCAGTGTCTGGCCAGTTGCACGCATGACAGAGCAGCCCGTGACAAGCACTACTGTCGCCAAAATCGCGACAATCGCGGCACATTGCGTAAATCGTGTCTGTAGTGATTGCGTCACGGTTCTGCTGGTATCGACTTGGCTGCACGCACACTTGATGCAGGTTTCTAATCTGGCGCGTGCATCTTCATATTGCGATTTTCCTTAATGAACACCAACCCAATAACGATGGTTATCGCGGCGATTGCCATCGGATACCAAAGCCCTGCGAAGTTATTGTGCGTTTTTGCAACAAGCAATGGCCCCAGATATACCACCATGCCGCCAAACATGCCGTTTCCGATGTGATAGGGAAGCGACATCGATGTGTATCGAATTCGAGTCGGGAAAAGCTCGACTAGAAATGCGGCGATCGGCCCATACACCATCGTGACAAAAAAGACCTGGATGAAAATCAGTCCAATCAAGATCATTGCCGGCTTTGATGCAAGTCCTGCAAACTTGATCGAAGACTTGGTGGTGGTCGTGGCTTCTTTTCCGGGCTGGGCGGGCTGACTCACAATCGTGATGACTGTGTTGACTGTGCCATCGCTGAACGTGTGAGTTGCTTTGGTAATAGTGTCGGTCTTGCCCGCGATTCCCTTGCTGGTATCTGCAGCAGTAACCACAACTTTCGGCTCTCCCAGCGGCTTCACACCGTTCTCCATCAGCGTGTACCGCGCAGGGTCTTTGATATCCGCCGCGGAAATCATCGCGCTGTAGATCGGGTAGTAGCAGGCAAGTGCCAGGGCACACCCCGCGAGAATGATCGGCTTTCGACCAATGCGATCGGAAAGTGCGCCAAAGACGATAAAGAACGGTGTCGCCGCCAACAGCGCAATCGAAACGATGTACTCTGCCTGTGTCGGATCGACCGCCAGAATCGTCTTGGTAAATGTCATCGCATAGAACTGACCGGTGTACCAGACCACACCCTGTCCGGCCGTGGCCCCAAAAAGTGCGATCAATACCAGCCGCAGATTGGTCCAATTTCCAAATGAATCGCGGATCGGAGTCGTCGATCCCTTGCCCGATGCCTTCATCTTCTGAAACAGATGTGATTCGCTCATGCGGCGGCGGATGTAATACGAAAACCCGACCAGAAACAGCGACACCCAGAACGGAATTCGCCAGCCCCACGCATCGAAATCCTCAGGCTTCAAAATCGTCCTGCAGCCGATGATCACCATCAGTGAAACAAACAAACCCAACGTCGCAGTAGTCTGAATCCACGCCGTGTAATACCCGCGCTTTCCATCAGGACAGTGCTCCGCGACATATGTCGCAGCCCCGCCATATTCGCCTCCCAAGGCTAGTCCTTGCAGCAATCGAAGGAGAATGAGAATTGCCGGCGCTGCCCAGCCAATGACTTTGTACCCCGGCAACACGCCAATCA
>SXOY01000356.1 GCA_005776545.1 Planctomycetia bacterium
CCAAAGCAGAACTGTCAGTGATTGCTCGTCTGTGTGTTGAACACGATGTGATTGCAATTGTGGATGAGGTCTACGAGAAACTGACGTTCGAAGCAGATCTCCCCCACTTACATCTGGCGACATTTCCCGGCATGGAGAACCGCACTGTCACACTTTCATCGCTGGGAAAGACGTTTAGCGTGACGGGTTGGAAAATTGGCTGGGCGATTGCTTCACCAGATCTTTCGCGTGGAGTACGTGCAGCGCATCAGTTTCTGACATTCGCGACCGCAACGCCGCTGCAACACGGCGCAGTTGTGGCTCTGCGAGACGGCGCGGAATATGTGAGTGAGCTTCTCGAGCAGTATCGCAAGGCCCGCGCATATTTGTCCGCGGCACTCACAGAGTCTGGATTCAGAGTGTTTTCGCCCAGCGGAACCTATTTTATTATGGCGGACATTTCGCCGCTGCTCGAACGATTCGGGGCCAGGCATGAATTGAAAGATGATGTTTCGTTCTGCCGCTGGCTCACTTCGCACGTCAAAGTCGCCGCGATACCGCCGAGCGTTTTCTACGACACCAAATCACACGGTTCTCGACTGCTGCGTTTCGCATTTTGCAAAAAGCAGGAAACGTTGGAAAAGGCCCGCGAGCAACTGCTCACGTTGGCAAAGATGTAAAGCAGCGCAAAAGAAAACTCCGTCGTCATGTGACACGGAGTAGTTCATCACACGTTTTTCAACGGCTCAGCGCGGGACCGGCGCTGGGGTCAAGTGGCTCTGGCGATCGAGCAGGAAAAACCTGGTAAGATCATCGTTGAGCATGCGAAGGTTTTCGTCATTTGTAATCGCATGGCGATTGTCAATGTCGATTCCGCGCTCATTGAGAGTGTGGAGATGCGGCGTTGGGTCGTTTTGATATTCTGCTGCTTTGGCATAGCTGCTGTTGCTTGAGGCACAGCCACCCAACAACGCCGCCGCGGCGAACGTACCAATCAGAATCGCTGCTCTGAACTTATTGCTCATGCTTGTCATTCGCCACCGTTTCCTTGCAAAGCCACCCACCCATGGACCCTAAATGCTACGCGTTTAGGGATGTAGTTGTAATCCGACATATTGCCCGCGTCAATCTCCCTGTCAACACCCAAACTCGAATTTATGGACCGATAACGTTTTCTCTGTCTCGTTCGCGCCAATTCTCATACCGTCAGTTTGGCGATCGGCTGCACCAAGGGTTGGAAATTCCCGATATTCAAGGCAATGGATCCAATAACTACAGATTTGCTGGCTGCCCAAAACGAGTCTACGCGTTTTGCGATCTCTATGAAAGTGCTATCGAAAGCGAAATCGGTCCAAGAGCAGCAAGGCGAAGCAGTGGTTGAGATGATTGCGGCTGCCGCCGAAACTGGGAAAAACGTGCGGACCAAATCAGGCGGAGTAGATACGTACGCCTGAAAGGACAAATTGGGTCATCGCCCTGCCGTATCAAGTTCATATGGACTGATTGGGGTAGCAGTTGAACCAACTCGCAAACTACGGCCAATCAATCCTATGTGAGCACGGTTGAGACCATCGATCCGTCGCGAACTTTTGTAGAGTGCCATTGCTGATGCACTTGGCGGGGCGGCGGCAAGTCGCGAGTGCATGCGAGCAATCGATCCAGAGACAATCGCGGCACTAGCGCTGGTACCGCTGGACCGCACAAACTGATCACCCGGGAAAGTGCTGACGATTTTGCTCCCCGGTGCACTGAATTTGATGTATGGCCCGAAATCGCTGGTTGGCAGACGACGGTCGAAGATATCACACGCCGTCACTGCAATAACCCCTGGATATGCGGCGGGGTATTGGGGAATCATCGAGTTGTCGTTGCCAACGCACGCGACAACAGCAATGCCAGCATTCAGTGCTTGATTCACCGCATCCTGGATCGGAAGAGAGAATACCGGAGAAGAGAGGCTCAGGTTAATGACATCAGCTCCGTGATCAATCGCGTACATGATTCCCGCAGCAATCGAGTAGGTGTTGCCGACGCCGTCAGAATCAAGAACGCGAACGGGGAGGAGTTGACAGCCCGGAGCAATCTGCTCGATGAGACCGGCCATGAACGTGCCGTGGCCGAACAGTTCATCGACGCGGCCATTGCCATTTGTGTCGACACCCGAAGCGAACTCATTGCTTTCGGGATTCTCATCGACAAAATTGGCCCCGTCGTTTCGAAGTGAAGCAGAGTACATCGCGTGTGAAGAAACGCCGGTATCAAGAATGGCAACGGTGACTCCCTGACAGTTAAACTGTGGCGAGTCAGGCTTCAATCCGATATGCGTGAAGGCGGCCTGTTTTGGGAACTCGCTCGAAGCAGTTCGCACGAAGAAACTCTGCGTGTGTCCATCTTCGGAGTAGTTCTGACGATTCTGCTCGCTCAAGAGCAGGCGATCATCGAGCTCAAGTTCATGCTCGACTTCATCGTCATCAGGTTCGGGGAGTATTGGGTTAGGCCCGACTAGAAATAGTCCCTGGGGTGCATACCCATCGATGACGACCAGGTTGTGTTGTTCAAGGACATCGACGAGATCCTGTACGTTTTCAACTCGAATGACGAATTGGTGTGCAATGGGCAGACCTGGCTGTGCTTGTGCAGCAAGAGGGGCGCACGCAATACATAACATTGATAGAAGTAGTTTGTTCATATATGTTCTTCTGACCACGCGCCCACGACATACAAAGAACCCCAAGCCGCGACATGCGGCGAGTACTGCCGCAATTGCTGTTGAGCAAGTCGAAGCGAATGTTGAGGTCCGCTTCCGCTCACACTCTTAGAATACCAAATACTATACAATAAAGTCAATAGTTCCAAGGCTGTTTGATCGTGTAATTGCCAACGACTCAAAACTAATGAGCGAGAACCGGCGGCCATAAACGCACGAACGAGTCCCAGAAGTTCACGACCCGCAGGGGAAACCCCTGCACGCCCTGAATTGCAGGCGCTCAACATCACCGTGCCGCCGCGAAGCTCAATGCCGTAAATATCGCGAGCGGTCAGCCAACCGTCGCTGAGCTTGAGAGCTGATTGCATCGGCGATTGCGCGACAAATCTCGCGTGCGATGCAATGTGAATATTCGATGCGCCCTGCAGCGCGATTTTTACGCGTTCAACGGTCGCGTCTTTTCCTACCAGCACTCTTTCTGCGGAAATTGTCTGTGCGATCGCAAGCGTTTCTTCTTCCGCACGTGGAGCATCTGCATCTGAAACACCGATAGCGACACTCGGCCCAGTTCCAACAGCGCGACGAGAAAGTTCTGCCAATGCTGATGCACTTGGAGCCGCGACAACATCCGCAATATCGAGCATTGAAGTTTCGCCGATACTCAGGCACTGGAACGGAACGGATGCAAGAACATCATCCGCGATAATTGCCAGTTCTTTCGCGCCCTTGACAAACTTGATAAGGGGCACCAGCAACAACTCTCCCATGCGAGCCAGTTCCACATTGGCTCGGCTCGCCAGCTGAATACCTTTATCCCCGGCTGGAAGTCCTCGAGAGGTTGCCATCGCGATCTGTAGTGCAAGCGAGCTCATGCGATCACGTATTTCATTGTGCGAACACAGCGAGCGCACGATCTCCAGCTCGCCATCGTGAACAACACATGCGGAAATGTCGGGTCCGTCCCAAAAATACTCGATCAGCGTTTTGTGGGTGGGAACTGAATGGATGATCTCAGTAGCACTGGGCGGACGCGAAAATTCGCCGGCGAATCTCCGCGTTGCCGCAAGACGAAACTCGACATCTCGAAGCTGATTTTCCAGGTCGGGGCTTGAACAGGCTGCAAAAGTCGATGGCGAGCGACCGCTTGAATACTCAAGCGAATGATGCAATGCGGCAATCTGTGTGTGCAGAGCCTGCCTCTGCTGCAGAAGTTTGGCATCATCACCAGAAAGTGAAGAGAACTCAGAGAACCCAGCTCCTGCATTAAAAATATCGTGCAAGGCTCGCCCACGACCTCGTTCAATTACTTCGATCGCCCGTTCGTTGGAACCGCCGCCATCGAGCCACAAGCGGGTGTACTGCTCATAGACATCAGAGAACGCTCCACTGAACACCGCACGATACTGCTCGCCCCGAAGTCCTGATCGTACGCGCTCGATCGCGTTCATTGCTAATTCGAGAGACTCGATGGCACCCTGGCGATTGCCTGCTCGTTCATGAATCCATGCCGCGAGTTGCTGGAGTTCTGCAACCAATACTGGCAATCCGACTTGCTGTGCAATTTCCAGTGCCTTGTGAATCTGCGCAACAGCTTCGCCTGGCAAACCCGATTGCATTAGCGCAGCTGCCGAAAGCGCAGCAGTCTCCGCTTGTTCCATCGAGCGAAGGTCGGAGCGTCTGGATATCTCCTCAATCAGCCCTGTCGCGGCGGCAAGATCGCCCGACCCGAGCAACGCACGGGCAAGGAGAATGCGCACGCGAATGACACCCGTTGGGTGCTTCAGACTATCAAACCCGGTTCGCGCCGAGCCCAGCTCCACCCCGGCCTGAATGTACTTCTTCTGCGAAAGGAGCGCGCGTCCAAGCGATGCGCGTGCACGCGCAGTTTCCAGCGCCATTCCACGAGGTTCAAGTTCAAGGAGCGCCTCGCGCAACGCGCGTTCGGCATCCTGGGGCGCTCCAAGCTGCAAGAGGGTTTCAGCGCGTTCCACTTCGAGCCTTGCCACGTCTCCTGGCGAATCTGCTTCGCCAAATCGACGGCGCGCACGCTCGAAATGTTCGAGTGCTTCATCGAGCCGACCCTGCCTGCCACAGAGATCTGCGAGGTTTCCTTCCACGATTGCCGCGGCACGCCCGGCCCCTGCAACCTCAAAGGCACGCAGAGATTCCGCAAACGCGCTGCGAGCATCTTCGAACAACTGAAGATCCAGAAGTGCTTCTGCACGATTGCTCTGAACCTGTGCGAGTATCATCGGAACATGAGAAATATCGGGTCGAGCGCGATCGAATCTGATAATTGCCTCTGAAGGTTTGTCCTGCATTCGCAGAGCAACTCCAACATTGATGTCCGCGCGGGCAGCATGCAGCAATTCCCCCGCCGCGACAAACGCCGACCTTGCCGCATCACCAATCGCGATGGCTTGGTCGAGTTTCCCCTGGCGTGCCAGCGCGTGCAATGACATCAGGCGGCATTGTGCCGCTTCAACCACTTCGCCTGCGCTCATGGCGAGCGAAATGCCTTCTGCAAGAACATCTTCTGCCTCTGCAAAGCGGTTGGAATAAGCAAGTGCCTGAGCACGCGCGCGGCGAGCCCGGGCACGACATTCACCTGCAACATCACAGGTTGAAACTAGTGCTTGCGTAAGCGAAAGCGAGCGAGACAAATCGCTGATCGCCGCACGCTCACACTCTTCTGCGAGTTTGCCAAGAATCTCTGCAATCGGACCACTCTGTCGCAGGGTTGCTACAACCTCACTCGCACTCTGTTGCGAGAGCGAATCCAAGACCTGAGTCATACTGGAGCTTGGCTGCGTCATAGCGACAGGACGTTATCAAGTCTGAAGGCGCGTCCGTCTCCCTTTACACAAAGACCCTGAGTGTGCTCGTTCAGATGAAGGACGAACGTGCCGCTCTTATCTACGTCGGCCATTCCCAGTACAACATCGTCGCGCCCCAGCCCCGCAACACTTGTCGCATTGAACCCCGTCACCTGCCCTCGAACAGTCCGGGCATCCCCCTCACCCTCTATCAGCAGATCAACTTCTGTTGAGTCAACAGCAAATGTCATGTGGTGAGCCTCCGTTTGGCCGCGGAACCCGGCAAGCTGCGGTGTCGAACGGCTGTCAAACACCAACGACAGAGTGCTTTGTGCGATGCCTGAAAGCCAGTCCGCCAGGTTCGCAACGCGAGTGGTTTGAAACAATTCGACCGCCGCCTTCTTGAGTGCTCTGGGAGCAGGATCGAAAACACCTGATTGAATCGACTGGACCATCATCTGAACCCGCGCGAGTTGTTTCTGCAAGCCGACATCGTTCGACGTGGCGGCTGCAATTCTGGCAGACAACGACACGTCTGCTTCGCCAAACACAAAGGCGACAAGGTCCTGGGTTGTGAACGATTCGGGGGTCTGATCCATCTTGGCTCCAAACTAGCCACACATGCGGCATAGGTAATGAGTAAGCACCTGTCGCAAAGATACAAATGCCGCGAATTCAGCGTAATTCCGGGTCAAGGAGTTCTGCCAGTTTAGAAAGGCACCGCTGCCGCGTAGGGCCAACACTCCCGACCGGAATCTGGAGTGATTCCGATATAGTCCTATAATCAACATCTTGGCGACCGCCAAACAGCATTCGCAGGAGTTTTTCGCATTGCCCACCTAACTCACGCAGCCCTGTTTCAACGGCTTGTGCACGCTCCAGTGCTAATAAATTATCGGGATCTAACGCATCTTGCTCGGTGGCTTCCTGATTCAAACGAGCCTTCTTTGAAACCCGCCAAGATTCCCTGGTCGCTGTTGTGATTACCCACTTGGTAAATGCTTTGCCGTCCCGCACCGAATGAAGATGTTTGATAATTGCCACAAATGTGTTCTGGAACACATCTTCTCGCAATTCCGGCGGCAATCCAGCCCGACTGGCAATGGCATACACCAGCGAACTGTAGTTAGAAACTAGCTCTTCCCAGGCTCGACTCTCACCTGCCAGACAACGTTGAATGAGCGCGGAATTCGCATCCGATTGCTCAGGATCAGGAGGTTGATGGGACGGCTTAGTCATACGTATTTCGGGCTAGACAATAGCCGGATCAGAAAAAGCGGAAGTCGGTGTATTTATGCGGTCCTCAAATGGTCCTGAAAGAAGACACTGGTTTTGAACCGCAGAACACCCAATCTGATTTTTCCCCACCGGCGAGGCGTCGTTGTTCACGGCGCCTCGTCGGTTTCTTGTTTTTGTTTGGTCTCTACAAATTTCAATCGTCCGGGAACCGTACAGACTGGCTCAGCGAATAGGGTCTGGAACAATAGTGTGAAGATAAGACTTGCATTGGTGTCGTTTTTTGTCACAATCTAGACCGGTTGCCCGCTGGAACGTTTGAGAGACTCAATATGAAGAAAATCGCTGTATTGCTGCTGAGCGGCGTTGCTGCCGCCTCGGCTTCTGCTGGTCCCATAGAAATTGCGCCCGAAGCGGTGCGCTCCGAGCCAACATCGTTGGCCGGACGTTGGTTTCGCACGCAAATGGAGGCACAACAAGATACTCGCAAGGTCATGCCGCCGTGGGAGACGTTGGCGTATTCAAGCGGGTTCGAGTTCCCGCAAGGACCGATCAATGCCTGTTACGCCAAAGACACTCC
>SXOY01000357.1 GCA_005776545.1 Planctomycetia bacterium
CGCCGCCCAGTCCCGCGGCCTTGGTCTCAAGTCGATCTGCCTGCTCCTTGATCGACTCCGCCCGCCGCAACTCACTCTGACTGCTCGCATTCAACGCAGCCCGCTCGCGATCGATCTGCTGAATCGTCGAACGCCGCCGCCCTACACGATCCCTCGCTTCACCAATCGCGCTCAACGATTCCGCTCGCACCGCATTCGCATCCGACAAATATTTCTCTGCAGTGGCGGCCTGTTCCGCGACCGTCCCAATCGTCTCCCGCTGATCCGTAATCGAAACATCCGTCGCCTTTGCCGTCGCTTCGAGCGAGGTCAACCGCTCCTGATCCACCGCAAGTTGCTGCTGTGCTTCCTGTGCGGCCCGATTCGTCATCTCCAACCGCTGCGTCGCCTGCGCAAATTGATGCTCCGCTGACTGCCGATCTTGCTCAACGCGCCGTTGATTGCTCAGTGCTTCCTGCCGTTGCAATTCAACTTCTTGCTTTTCCTGTTCAAATTCGCTGAGCTTCGATGCCGCCGCTTCTTTCTGCGTGTGCAAATCCGCCTGCCGGCTCGTCAACCCATCCAGCCGCTGACGAAGTTCATCGTACTGCTCAAACGCCAGCGAAAGCCGCCACGCCCGGTACTCTGAATCCAGATCCTTAAACCGCCGCGCTTTGGCCGCCTGCCCTCGCACCAACTTCAAGCGCCGATCCGTCGATTCAAGCTGCTCGCGTGTCGAAGTGAGATTCGTCTCCGTGCGCTCCAATTTGCGCTGCGCTTCCACACGCCGCATCTTGTACTTCGCAACACCGGCCGCCTCTTCGAAGATAGTCCGGCGTTCCTGCGGCGATGCCAACAACATCGCATCAACCTTGCCCTGTTCGATAATCGAATACGCATCAGCGCCAATACCCGTATCCAGGAACAAGTCGCGAATGTCTTTGAGACGAGCCTTCTTGTTATTGATCAGGTAGTGCGAAGTCCCATCGCGATACAACTGCCGCTCAACCTCCACAACATCCGCATCAAACGGCAATCCGCGCCGACCGCGCAGCCGAGCATCAACCAGCGAAGGCTCATCACCGGTTCCACTTTCGCCATTCGAAGTCGCTACGTTTGACTGATCATCAGCCGTGTTGGTATCCACCGCGTGCGAAAAGTTTGCAGTCTTCAGCAGCGGATTATCAAACGAGAGTCGCACACTCGCCATGCCACTGGGCTTGCGCGAAGACGAACCAGCGAAAATGCAATCCAGCATTTCCGTTCCACGCAGCGACTTACTCGAGCGTTCACCCAGCACCCACTTGATCGCATCAACAACATTGCTCTTGCCGCAACCGTTGGGACCGACAATGCCCGTAATGGCATCATCGAATGTAAATTCGGTGGCATCAGCAAATGATTTAAAGCCGTTGAGCGTGAGTTTGGTAAGACGCAAGAGGACCTCCTGTCAGAGGCAGTGTGCCCAGGCACGCCGCCGGCCATCCGTGGCCCATGAACAAATGTCAGAACCGAACATGTGCGTACCAAGGGATCGGCGTTGAGTACCAAATCCCTTCATAACAGCCCACGCGGCACGGATTGTACCAAGTTTGTGCGAACGATGTGCGAACTGTCGGATGTGACTGGGTTCGCAAGCTAAGTTAGGAATGAGTACGGATGTCAGTGCGAGTCACGCGTCAAAATGTATACGTGGGCACGCCACTTACCAATGCTGTACGATCAGGGTTGGAGAACTCAATGGCAATCCCAGGATACCAGGATTTCATGCTTCCGTTGCTCAAACTCGGATCAGATGGTAAGGAGCACAAGATCGTTGATGCAATAGAAGAGCTTTCTGATCGAATGGGACTTTCACAAGCCGAAAAAGATGCGTTGCTACCAAGTGGTACGGACACCCAGGTATCAAACCGGACGCGGTGGGCGCTGAGCTACCTCATTAAGAGTCTCTTGTTGGAAAAAACCAGAAGGGGTGTATTTAGGATTTCAACGCGTGGGCTAGATGTTCTGAAGACCGCTCCTTCCAGAATTGATAATCGGTTTCTTGACCAGTTCTCAGAGTTTCGAACGTTCAAGGCGAAGAAGGCAAATGCTCCAACTGTTCCGGCGAAATCAGATAGCGATGGCGAGCCAACTGATCCCGACATCACTCCCGATGAGCAACTGGATGTCGCGTACAAGGAATTGCGAGAAACGCTGGCGGATGATCTGCTCGAACGAGTGCGAGCGGGAACTCCCAAGTTCTTTGAACACCTTGTTGTCGATCTACTTGTCGCGATGGGTTATGGTGGTTCACGCGCAGATGCGGCGCAGGTTGTCGGCAAGAGCGGTGATAATGGCATTGATGGAGTTATCAAGGAAGACCGTCTTGGACTTGACATGGTCTATGTTCAAGCAAAGCGATACGAAGCAGATATTGGCCCCGGTGCAATTCGAGAATTTGTGGGATCGTTGAGTGAGCACAAAGCAAACAAGGGCGTGTTTATTACATGCGGTGGATTTACGTCTGGGGCTCGAGACGCGGCAGCGAAAGCGAATACGCGTATTGTTCTAATCGATGGAGAACAACTCGCCGAGTTTATGATTGATCACGGTGTCGGAGTCACAGATCACAAGGCATATATCGTGAAAAGACTCGATGGCGATTACTTCGAAGACAGCTGATTACCTGACCCGACCAACCCTGGATCCTCGATCAGGTTCTTGAATCTCGACGTTCCGCTGGAATTAGGAAATGGGAGTCAAACGCTTGATAGTTCGGCCCCCCAACCCAGCATGGGCCGCCAACAACCCACACCTCGCCTGCCTACCCGCCGCCGGTACAATCCTGGCATCCCCCTCAAACGGAACATAGACTAGAACGATGACCCATTCTCCCGCTATGCCCGGTGGCACCTCAGGCTCTCCTGACGACTCTACTGTCGATCTGGAAGTCGATTTCAGCGGCAAGCCGATCTGGGATGAACCCAATCTCAAAAACCCACACGTCCGCAGCGACAAAGCTGATGCGGTTCAAAAGATGTTCTCCGCGATCGCTCCCAGCTATGACCTGAACAATCGCGTCCATTCTTTCGGTCGAGACCAGGCCTGGCGAAAATACGCTGTCAAGGCCGCTGCCGCCAAACCCGGCGAGACCATA
Source organism: Planctomycetia bacterium (assembly GCA_005776545.1). Next base: position 3,119 of record SXOY01000357.1, read on the forward strand.
ATCGACATAGCCTGCGGCACAGGGGACCTCACCGAAGCCTTCGCCCAGTCGCCCGCCACCAAAGTCATCGGCATCGATTTCACGCCCGCCATGCTCGATGTCGCACGGGCCAAACTGCGCAATCGCCCGCAGCAGATGATTCGCCGCGTTGAATATCGGGAAGGCGATGCCATGAATCTGGCAATCGATAGCGCCACCGCCAATGTCGTCTCGATCGCCTTTGGCATTCGCAATGTCTCCGAACCAAAAAAAGCAATCGCTGAGTTCTTCCGCATCCTCAAACCCGGTGGCCGCCTGGTCATCCTCGAATTTGATCGCCCAAGAGCCGCCCCCATGAGCTGGGCCTACGACTTCTACTGCGGCTGGCTCATGCCCCGCACCGCCACACTCCTCTCCCGCGACAAAAGTGGTGCATACCGCTACCTCCCCGCCTCAGTCGGCTCATTCATGACCCGCGATGAAATGAAATCAGCCCTTGCCGAAGCAGGGTTCTGTAATATTACTGCCAAACCGCTGACCTTCGGAATCTGCATCTGCTACAGGGCGGAGAAGAGGTAACGCTAATCGCATTGTTTATCAAGAAGTGCATTCCGAGTACACACTGTCGCACTCCTCCGCGACATTCTTCATCGATGCGTCCAATACTCGCGCTGGTGCCCCGCACGTGAGTGCGGCGGGAACAACCCAAAACGACACATCCCTCCGACCACTTTGCGATATGCCTCGCGCGAATCCACACATATTGCACGACGCCGATTTCCCCCAGCTTCTCTACCGGACGCCCCGCGCCCTATTTTTGTCCGATACAGATTTTTCCCGCAATTCACCTTGACCTTCACCGTACAACTTGGTAAGGTGCATCCATGAAAATCAAACCCCACACTGCCCCCGCCAACTCGCTCCTCTATAAGTCCTATTGGTCCTTTGTGACCTATTCGTCCTATTTCCCTGTCCCCCTCTTGTCTCCTGCTCAACTGTTCTCCTGCTCCACTCTCGCGCCGCTACGGCGCCGCCCTCGTTATTTCGCCAAAATCAAGAGGTTGCCACTTGCCACGCAAAAAGATGGCAACCTTCGAAAAAGTTGGCAATCTTTCGTTTTTGACCCAAAAACCAAAGGTGCTCAGATGCTCACCATTTGAATGAGCACCTTTGAAAAAAGTGAGCGCCTTTTGATTCTGACTCAATAACCGGCTTTCCTGCCATCTGAACTTTTAAATCTCAAATTTCAAATCTGCTTTTTCCCCTCCCTTACGCTTTGCACTCTGTCCATTCCCACCCCAATCCATCTCCATTTTGATAAACTCCGTCACTCCGTCACTTTACCACTTTCTGACCGCACTAAGCACTTCCTATGCCCGACCCCCGCGCAACTCCCGCAATGCAGCAATACACCCGGTTCAAAGCCAAGAACCCGGATGCCGTTCTCCTTTTCCGCATTGGCGACTTCTACGAAATGTTCGATGAAGACGCGGTCAAAGTCTCCAAAGCCATCGGCCTCACCCTCACGCAACGCACCGAAGGCATCCCCATGGCGGGAATGCCTTTTCATCAACTCGATACCTATCTCCGCCGCCTGATCAACGCTGGCTTCCGCGTCGCTGTCTGCGAACAGATAGAAGAGGCAACTTCAAAATCAGCCAAAGACCGCGGCATAGTCGCCCGCGCCATCACCCGCGTCATCACGCCTGGCACGCTCGTCGATGAAGGCCTGCTTGAACACGATTCGCCACAATGTCTCGCCGCAGTTCTTTTCACCGAATCTGGCGATGCAGGTGCCGCCGCACTCAGCATCATCGATGTCTCCACGGGCTCCTTCCTTCTCTTCGACGGCTCATTCGATTATCTCCGCGATGAACTCGCCCGCCGTGGCGTGCGTGAGCTTCTCTACCCCGAACAATCCGATGGAAAAACTCCGACGCGAATCAAGAACTTGGTCGATTCGCTCGGCATCAGCGCCACACCCCGCCCGCCTTGGCAATTCCGACCCGATGAAGCGGTGCGCACACTCTGCGAACATTTTGGTGTCAAAGGTCTCGGCGGCTTCGGCCTCGATGAAAACGATGTCGCCCTCAGCCCCGCCGCGGCGGTTCTCGCATACGTAAAACAGACTCAGACAACTACCAACGACGAGGCAATCCGCAACGCTCCGGTGCACACCGCGCCAAGTCTGGGACACATCCAGCCCCCAAAACGCGAAGATACGACGGGTCGCTGCGTCATCGATGCTGTCACATTGCGTTCCCTTGAAATCGAAAAAACCTTGCGAGCAGGTCAAACTGAAGGCTCACTCCTCGGTGTATTCCTCGCCTGCGGCAGCGGCCACACCCCCATGGGCAAGCGTCTGCTCCGTGATTGGCTCGTGCGTCCGCTCTGTGATAGTTCGCAAATTGCCATACGCCATCAGGCTGTCGCTACGTTTGTCAATGAGCCTCGCCTGGCTTCCGAA
>SXOY01000033.1 GCA_005776545.1 Planctomycetia bacterium
GCACCGGCGCCAACCTGCCCGTGAGGTTCTCGCGATCCCAAGCCTTGGTTTTTTCCCACTTCAAGCTCATCCGTAACCTCTCTAGTTGGGTTGTTCAACGCCGGCAATCCGGGACGGTTCCTGCAAAACTGATCTACTTGCCTTGCAGCAGCAACTCCGGGGAGGTATTTCCTGCAAGTGCGGCGGGAAGGCCGCCATTTGGGGCGATTATACCTACCAAATCTATAACGGACAAGCCTGGGCGCAATTGACAGTGCTCTGGCGAGATGGAAATTGCCTCGGCTCCCCAAGTTGTAGCCATTCTAAGCAGGAGTCTCGGATCAATCCGGTCGCGGCGAAAGAGCAATCGCATTTCATCCCATGTTGAGATCCGGGGATTGTGGACCGGCTGATCGAAGAGATTGAGGATCGAATCTGTGCCGAGTGCCACTTTGATGCCGCGGCGGATGAGTTGCATGTATTTGTGAGGGCCACATGTAGCGGCGGCCTGGAAGTACTCACTGGATCTGGGGCAATAGACAGCAATCGTGCCTTGTGGGAGAAGTTCAATGTCGTCATCAGATATGTCATTCAGGTGAACGAGACGCATTTCGGCGGCATCGCGCAGGGATGCGAGGTGAGCGATTGGTGTTTTTCCGATTCCGACGCCTTCGGGGAGGCCGTTCCAGAGCGATATTGACTCCAGAAAATCGCGGAAGGGACCGGTTCCGTTGGCAATAAACTCACGTTCAGCGAGCGATTCGGCAACATGTGAGCAAACCGGAAGCGAATGGGTGCGGCATAGTTCAAGAGCTGCGCGATACCCCCCGAGGGAGACTGAATAGGGGGCGTGCGGATGAATGCCGAATTTGCAGAGGTTTGTTGCTTGACACTGAAGACTGGAAACGGCATTTTGTATTTTTTCTATGCCGCTGGCTTCGCCTTTGCCGATGGCAAAAAACTCGACATAACTTGTTCCCATGAAACGACTTAGGTTGAATTCATGGAACGGGCCAACCTGCGGATTACCTCTGGCCGCACCTGCAATATCACCGACAGCGACGACGCCGCCACGTTTTGAGGCCTCGATTCCAAGTCTAACGCTGGCCCGAATTCCGGCATCATCAGTTTTTCGTTCGGAGCGGACCTTGGCGATGAAGTCCTCGAATCGGCCCGGCGAGGGAAGTTGCCAGGGTCCGATGTGGGTGAGATCCAGGTGCGCATGAGCATTGACCAGTGCCGGACACACCACCGAATCTAACCGGTCGATGACCTGAGCCAACTGGGCCAAAGGGTGTTGTTCAATCAGAGATAGAGAGTCGGCGGCAAGGATGGTGTAACCGACACCACCCGGGGAAGGACGTTCGAGCAGTATTCCACCCGGCGAGACATCGATGTTCTCGCCATCAACGAGAGTTCCCGCTTTCACCAGAATGAGTGATCGAACAGTCATTGGGGCCCGTCGCGACCGAAGTGGGAACGGCACAGTTTTTGTGTCGATTCCTGCCGCACACGCGGCAATGGCAGAATAGCATCATGTGACGCATGACAACGTCAGTACTGGAGCGCTACGAAAGGGAAATCGTGGCGGTCATGCGAGCTGATCGAAGGAGCGATTGTATGAAGTCTGTCCGCGCTGCGCTACCGATTCTTGCTGTTGTAGGTTTGGGCCTGGTGTCAACCATGGGTGGCTGTGTCGCTCAGGGAGATTGGGATCGGCTCTACGAAACCAATCGCACGTACAAAGAACAATACGAGACAATGAAAGCAGAACGCGATGAAGCACTCGCGACGCTTGAAGCAATGCGCGGGCAAAACTCAAGCTCGGCAGCGTTGATTGCAAAACTGCAAAATGAAAACGCATTGCTTCGCGATCAACTTGTTGGCTACGGCGCGAATCTCAAGGACATGGAAGACCGGTTGAGCCGGCTGAATATTTCAGCACTCGATCCAGAGACCGACAAGCTCCTGCGTGAACTCGCTGATCAATATCCCGATCTTATCAAATATGACGCTGCACGCGGCGTGCTTTTGTTCGCATCGGACCTCACGTTTGATTCGGGATCTGATGTTGTCAAGAGCGATGCCAAGCAGTCAATTTCCCGACTTGCTGAAATTCTGCGGACCCCCGCGGCCAGTACCTATGAAGTTGTTGTGACCGGTCACACCGACTCTCAGCGGATCAGCTCCAACACGTCTAAGCGTTTCGCGACCAATATGCACCTTTCCTGCGGCCGCGCGATCAGCGTCCGGCATGAACTGGTGAGCGATGGAATTGCTCCGAACAAGGTTGAGGCCGCCGGATGGGGCGAATTCCAGCCGGCCACCCCCAACAACGCAAATGGAAACACGCCGCGCAATCGGCGAGTTGAGATCTTCCTGCAGCGTCCCAAGGCGATCAGCGCGGTGGGCACGGAATCAACACCGACCCCCATTGCTCCCACGCACCGGACACCGGCTGGTAACGATGACATCGTCAAGTAGTTTCACAACGTAATAACAACAGATTCAATCAGGCCCGTCCATATCGGCGGGCCTGATTTGTTTTTCAGAGTCCTGAGTTGCCTGCTTCACGATGCTCTCATCGCGAACCTCAGTCTTGTGAAAACTCAAGCGTGCTCTTGCGTATTCCTCTGGAGACACCCGCAAGTCTGGCTCGCGACCTTCGATGTGGCAGGTGTGAAGATATTTCAGAAACGGCACACACCATTGACAGCCCGTACCAGCGGAAAGGCATTCGGAAATCAGCGATGCGACCGGAGGGTCTTCACGCGACAAATATGTCCTGATCTTGCGAAGAGAAACGTGGAAACAGAGACACACTTGATCATCGGGATTCACGCAAAATACTAGCCTGTTTGTGGTCAGGGTGTCGCTCTGGACAGTACAGGTATCAGGCACTAGGCATCAGGCATTAGGGGAAGCAAAAAGCATTATTGAATACACACCCTCCATATGCTTGGTGACCTTGTAGCTCATGGAGAAAAGTGGCATGGCATGTGCAAAATCAGTCAGTCGAGTCGCGATACATCTTGCGGTTTGTATGGGGGTACTTACGGCGAATTGCGCGAGCGGACGCGAGGTCAGCTCGCCTGAAATTGCAGTGCCTGCAAACTCCAACGAAAAAGCACATGCGATGGCTACCACGGCGATCGTATTTCTGAAGTCGAAGCAGCACATCAGCGGCGGGTGGTCTGTGCCTGAACGCGGTCCGACATATCCGGCGATTACTGGGCTGGTGCTGCAGGGGATGCTCATGCACGAGGGCATTGACGCCAAAGACGCGGCAGCAGCAAAGGGAATTGACTGGTTGCTCTCGAAGCAGCAGCCCGATGGTGGAATCTATGACACAATTCTGCCGGTGTACAACACCGCCATTTCGCTGACGGCCCTTTCTCGCGCGAATACTCCAGAGGCTCGTGCGGCGATCAAACCCGCACAAGAGTTCCTGAAGAACCTGCAATACTTTGAAGACACTCGCGTTCTGGATGGGAATTCTGAATCGGCGAAACCGGAGAACAAAGAAGACCCGTTCTACGGTGGGTGGGGATACGGCAATCGCGGCCGCCCCGATCTTTCGAACACGGCGTTTGCAATTGAGGCACTCAAGGCATCGGGCCTTGAGTCTTCGGATGCAGCGTTTCTGCGTGCAAGGGCATTTCTGCAGCGGTGTCAGTTGGATGACCGGTTCAACGATTCCGCATTTGCAAAGGGGTCCACTCAAGGTGGCTTTGTCTACGCAACAAGCGTCAACAAAGACAACATCGGTGGCGGCCAGAGCTTCGCAGGAGAAATCAGCGAGTCGCTTTCGGGAGAGCCAGGAACGACTGCGCAGTTCACCCTGACAAAGGGCAGTGACGGCAAACCCGTGCTTACAAAACTCCAGGTGGTCGAGATGTTGAGCAAGGCCTTTGCTGCATCGACTGATCAGAACGTCAAGGAACACGCCGCGGATTTGCAGGTTTTGATCGGAGCGAGTTCAGATGGTTTGGCGTCAGTTGAGATCACAGTGCGTAGCCGTATGACCGATCCCTCGATGCTTCATAATGCCATATCACCAGTTCTGTCGGCGTACCTCGGAAACGACGGAACAATTACCACCCAAAGCGTTCAACACTGGCGCGGCGAATCACATCTGCGTGCGTACGGAACTATGAGCTACGCCGGACTGAAAAGCTATCTCTATTGCGGACTGTCAAGAGAAGATGAGCGGGTGAAGGCGGTGACGCACTGGCTCAGAAGCAACTACACGCTTGCAGAGAACCCAGGTGTAGGAAGCGACGGTTTCTATTATTATCTATTGATGTTCGGCCGCGCGATGAATGCACACGGGGAATCCGAATTTGAGACATTGGTCGAAGGCGAATCTCGCGTCGTCAGAAATTGGCGCGCCGATCTGGTAAACCGTATGGCGGAACTACAGCAGCCTGATGGCAGCTTCAAAAGCATCGACTCACGCTGGATGGAAGACAATGCCGTCCTTATTACGGCATACGGTCTGATTGCACTGGAATCCGCAGCGGAATAATCACTCAGCGGTGCTTGAACCACCAGGTTTCGTTGATCAATATCTCCGATGTGCCGTTGGTGGTGCCGCTATTTAGCTGTGGATTGGTTGCTGTTGCAGCCTGACTGTGAGAAATGAGCTCCCAGCCAAGGTCACTTATTGCATTGACAATCGCTGCATCATCACCTGCAACTGGCAAGCGACTCTTGAGCAATTGACGCAATCTCTCGCCGCTGTAGTGATTGAGGCGATCGGAGAACTCAAACTGCACTGCGCGGCATGGCAGTGTGGTATCGCCGCCGACTTTGGTAAGCACCGCGAATTGAGCCGGAGCGGGTGGTGCGTTGTTTGGTTGGGCAAATCCAAGCACGCTGGCAGCGAGCACTGCGAGCGCAGCACCAGATCCAACGAGCAGCCCCGAATTCAGTAGTTGCTTTTTCATATACTTCATGTTGATGCTCCACTGTGTGTGTTTCTGATCAACCTCTGAGCATACCAGATCGTGCAATGGCTGCATTCCGTGCCAAAACGCCCGGTCTGGTACCTCATGCAATGGCAACTCTGCAAAAGTGCAATCAAAGTTCTTTGGTCAGCAGATCTCGGTCAGATTGACAACCCGGATCAGACCATCACTTTGTTACGCTGGCGCGATACCAATCAATGGTCTGTTTCAAGCCTTCTTCGAATCCAACCTGGGCCTTCCAGCCCAGTAGTTTCTCAGCCTTTTGCGTATCGAGACACCGGCGCGGCTGGCCATCTGGCTTGGTTGCATCCCAGGTAATTGCACCCTTAAAGCCAGTGAGTTTTACAATAAGTTCGACCAGGTTCTTGATGGTGATTTCAAAGCCTGCTCCCAGGTTCAATGGAGTCGGATTATCAAGCGATTCTGCCGCACGCACAATTCCCTCTGCGGCGTCATCGACAAACAAAAACTCACGTGATGCGCTGCCCGTTCCCCAACACACGATTTCTTTGGCGTTGCGATTTTGAGCTTCCACGCATTTGCGGATCAGCGCGGGGATCACATGCGAAGATTCAAGATCAAAATTGTCATTTGGCCCATAGAGATTCACAGGCAGGAGATACGCGCTGCGGAATCCATACTGAAGCTTGTAGGCATCGAGCATCTGCCATGCGGCCTTTTTCGCAACGCCATATGGAGCATTGGTTTCCTCCGGGTAGCCATTCCAGAGATTGTCCTCGACAAATGGCACAGGAGTGAATTTGGGGTACGCACAAATCGTGCCCACTTGCACAAACGTGCCGCCACGATCGCTCAGACCATCAAGTCGTCCTTGCTCAATGAGATGCAATGCCATCGCCATATTGGCAAAGAAGTAGCGGCCCGGGTTCTTCAGATTCGCGCCGATTCCACCCACTTCCGCGGCAAGGTGAATCACAGCATCGGCCTTATGCGGTGCAAAGGCGTTGCGATACATCGCCGCCACATCGTGTTCACTCGTGAGGTCGAGGTCTTTGCGACGGGGAATAAAGATGTCTTTCACGCCGCGTTCGCGGAGCTTTTTGCACACAACGGTTCCAAGAAACCCTGCGCCGCCTGTAACAATGACTCGCTTTCCTGCGAGCGAAGAAGAACCTGACATGCAATCCTCCAAGAATCTAGGTGTGAATCGACCGATTGTAGCGATCGCTTGATTGGGATCGATTTTCTATAGGTGAATATCGGCGGCCACGGTGCCCCTATTGATCGTTCCGGGCACTGCCGGATCCGTTGCCGTAGCGACCTGAGGGTGAGGAGGACTAGAAGCAGTCATGATGTCTATAAGCGACTTGCCAGCAAGTGATGCTGTCCGCGAGGCACGCAGTGAATTGAGCAATACTCGATCTTCTTCGCGACCGGGTTCAGCACACATCTGGTCACCGATTTGCACTACCTCTATCGCGGTGATGCCCTCGAGAGGTCGGGCCGGATTGAACGATTCGCGATCCTGATCATCAAGTTTGACAATCAGCTTTGCCGCCAGTAATCGCCGCATGACATCTTCGAGAATGCGTTCATCAATACCGGTATCGCGGGAAAGATCGGCAAGAGTTGAGACATTGCCTAGTGCAAAGCGTCGCCCAATGGATGTCATCACCGCGAGCAGTAGCGATGGATCGAATACCAGTGTTGGAGTCCTCGAATCAGGTGCCAAGCCGAGCAGCGCTGCAGCAGTCCGCAGACCGCGATGACCGCCCTGACGCGCCAGACTGACGGCCTGGCTGTAGCTCTGTAATGTGTGGGCGAGTTGCAGACCAATAAGGACAATAATCCACGTGAGATACACCCACAGCATGAAAAGCGGCAATACGGCAAGCGAGCCATAGAACGTAGCGTATCCCGCGGTGTATCGCAGGTACGCGGCAAACATGAGTTTGCCAGATTCCCACAGAATCGCCGCGAAAATAGCCCCGATACATGCCGGAAAGAATCGCACTTTGGTATTTGGAACAATCGCGAATACAACCAGGAACAAGATGGTTGAAATTGATGTAGTGGTCGCAAGCGGAATTACGTTGGTGAGGACGATCGAAGATTTGGAGCCGGGCCAGAGCGATTCAAACGTCCCGGCCAACCATGCGCGGACAAAAAACCCCCCCAGCAGAAACACAGGTCCCAGTGTCAAGAGTGTCCAGTAGAGCACCAGTCGCCGCAGCCAGCTTCGCCCTGAGGGTGCGCGATATATTTCATTAAATGCGCGTTCGATTTCCACGAGAACGGAGAGCGCTGCATAAAACAACACGCCGGTTCCGATCCAGCCGATGGTCTTAAATGGCAAACCCTTGACACGCCCCACCGCACTTGAAATCCACGCGTCAAGTTGAACCGTCGCTGGCTCGGTGGTGCCGGGAATATTGAAATCTCGCAAGTCGCTCGCCACCGGCGATTGCTCGATACTAATCTGGTTCAGCCCTGCGAAATCCAGTATCTGCCGGATCCAGAGGTTCATCTGTTCACTGGTCGCAAATGCTCCGAGTATCGCCAGACCAATGACCAGCACCGGAACAAGACTGAAGAGCGTTCTGTAGGTCAATGCCGCCGCGGTGCGATCGATTTGCGTGCTGGCTGCCCCGCGGGCGGCGAGCACGATGATGTGCAATATCTGCTGAGGGGAGAACCGGTGTCTGGCGACATTTTCAAGCGTCCGCACCGCGACCTCGAAAGTCGTCGGAAAGAGCAGGTCTTCGCTTGATCGCTTCCACCACATAGGGATTTCTCAATACTGCCGCGGCCCAATGACTCGTGGGCCTTTCTTCTTAGGTTCATCGAACACTGGCTCTTTTGCCTTTGGTTTTGGTGGCAAAACTGGGGCAGAAACGGCCGGCTTTCGTACCACTGAGTCAGTCTTGCGCGGTTGAGCCGACCTCGCTCTGAATGCCTCATCGCGGATGGTCTCCGGAGTTTCCATGGGACTTGAATCTCTGCCGCGACTTCCGAGCTTGAAACTGCCAATCGGGCGTGCCGCTTTGGCAATCTGCCGCGGCGTCTTCTGCGGCATTCCATGCTCGCTTGCTTTGTATAACGCTTTCACTTCGCCGGGTTCAAGATCGCGCCAGGAGCCCATGCGGACCCCTGTAAGTTCCAACGGTCCAAGCCCCACTCGTTCCACCTTGCGGACTGTTAAACCTGCCGCGGCAATCATCTGGCGAATTTCGCGGTTTCGACTTTCCCGAATTGTCACACGCAAAAGCGTCTTGTCTGCATCTTTGGCAATCAGTTCAATTTCAACAGGAATGACCTCTGCCGGAGCTTTGCCCTTCTCTCGCCGCGTCGCCTGCTTTTCGAATTTCCGCAGGTCTTTCTTGAGGTTCTCAAGATCGCCCACCGAAAGCGAGCCTTTTACGACAATCTCGTAGACCTTGGGAATGTTGTATTTGGGGTGGGTCAATCGATTTGTGAGTTCGCCATCATCGGTCAGCAAAAGCAAGCCAGTCGTGTCATAATCGAGACGCCCGACTGGAAACAACCGCTTGCCACTATGGTGCCGCACCAGTTCCATCACGGTGGTTCGTTCTAAACCAGGTTCGTCTTTGACAGCACAGATCGTCCGGGCAGGCTTGTACAGCAAGACATACTCATGCTTCGGTCGCCCTTTTTCCTCGGATTTGCCCAATCCGCGGCCATCTATTTCCACATGGTCGTGCTCGGTATCCACAAAGATCGGAAGCGTCCGGACCTTGATCCCATTCACACTGACCCGCCCCTCACGAATCAGGTCTTCACATGCGCGGCGGGAGGCGATTCCCTGATCGGCCATGAAACGCTGAAGTCGCTCGCCGCGGCTTGGACTTTTGAATTCTTCGCCGGGTTTGGTCGGTGGAATAAATGCCATAGGGACATTGTAAGCGGCTGGAGCATCAACCCCAACAAATTGCAGATTCGAGGCTCAGATAGCCGATTATCGGGGGTTCTGGACTGCTGTCGCACGAATTGCGCGAC
>SXOY01000358.1 GCA_005776545.1 Planctomycetia bacterium
GGCCGAAGCTGAGGTCGGCGACGATGTACTCGGCGATGATCCGACTGTCATCAAGCTCCAGGAACGCGTCGCAGCACTCATGGGTAAAGAGGCCGCTGTTTTCGTCCCTTCTGGCACAATGGCTAATCAGACCGCTATTCGCGCTCACACCGAACCAGGCGACGAAGTGATCTGTCACGCCGACTCGCACATTATCCACTACGAAACCGGTGCACCTGCCGCACTCGCCGGCGTCATGGTCCGTCCGCTCTACGGACCGCGCGGCCTGTTTGACGTCGCCGATGTCGAAGCAGCCGTCCGCCCCGCCAGCTCTCACTTCGCATGTTCAAAACTCCTCGTCATTGAAAACACTCACAACCGCGGCGGCGGCAGCATCTGGCCGATGGACCAAATCAAGCGTGTCGTCGCCGAAGGCCGCAAGCACAACCTCCGCATCCACCTCGATGGTGCTCGCATTTGGAACGCAAGCTCAAAAACCGGAATCGCAGTTGCCGATTACGCCAAGCACTTCGACACCATCAGTTGCTGTTTCTCAAAGGGCCTGGGCGCGCCCGCCGGCTCCGCAGTCTGCGGCAGCAAAGACATCATTACCCGCGTTCACCGTTTCCGCAAGATGTTCGGAGGCACCATGCGTCAGTCGGGTATTCTCGCCGCTGCCGCATTGCACGCACTTGAAAATCATCGCACGCGATTGGCGGAAGATCACGCACACGCACTTCGTCTGGCGCAAGGTCTCGCATCAATTCCCGGTGTCAAGGTCGATCTCTCCGAGGTCGAGACCAACATGGTGTTCTTCGACATTGCTCAAGATGTCAGCATGAACGCCGCACAACTCTGCGATAAATTGAAATCTGAAGGCCTGTTGATGCTCTCCACCGCGCCCCGCCGCGTGCGTGCAGTCTGCCATCTCGATGTTGATGCAAAGGCCATCGATCGCGCGATTCAAATCGTCGCAACCTGCGTCACCGGCCGCGTATTGGTCTGATTTCAATCGTTAATCACATGAGCAGTGGGGGACAATCCCTTCTCGACATCAGTCTTGAAGTGTTCAAAACCGCTCCGTCCCATCAAACCAAACGTCGCCTGCTTGCCCAGTTCCACCGCTGGCTGGTCATAGGCATCAACATTCAAGAGCAAGCCCGCATACGCGGTCGCCATCTGCCACAGCCAGATGAATTGCCCAACGTGATACGCATCGATCTTGGGGAATGTAATCGTAAAGTTCGGCCGCTGACTCTCAACAAGTGCAAACTCCGTCGCGACTTTCTCTGCACGCAAAAGTGTCGCGATACTTGATCCTTCAAGATACTTGATCGACTCAACACCCAGTCCTCGCGGAATCTGCACATCGCGTTCAAACGTCTCAACTTCCACAAATCCGATCACCTTGTCGTTCGGCCCCTCGCGATACAACTGCACCTGCGAATGTTGATCAGTGGTTCCCAGCGCCTTGATCGGCGTGAATCCAGCAAAAACCTCATTTCCCTTCAGGTCCTTCTCTTTCCCAAGACTCTCCGCCCAAAGCTGCCGGTACCAGTCCGCCAGCAGATACAGCGAATTCGCATACGGCATCATCACATGATTCGGCTTGCCCTTGCGCTCCGCAAGTTCAATCAACAGGAACGCAAGCATCGCTGCCGGATTCCTGAGCACATCAGGCCGCTCGCAACAAGCGTTCATGTCCGCCGCGCCAAGCAGCAGTTGGTCAATATCAATCCCGCACAACGCCGCCGAAAACAAACCCACCGGCGAAAGCGAGCTGAATCGCCCGCCCACTCCATCGGGAACCGGCAGCGTTGTGAACTTCTCTGCATCACATATCTGACGCATCGTTCCCTTGGTCGGGTCAGTAATCGCAACGATGTTCGCCGCGTAACCGGGGCCAACTGCATGCTTGAGCATGTCACGGATGATCATGAACTGCGCTGCAGTCTCAGCGGTTTCTCCGCTCTTGGAAATGACATTGAACAACGTCTTCTTCAATCCACCCGGCTGACGCGCACAGAAATCCAGCACTGAACTCAATAGCAACGGATCAACATTGTCCACCACAAACAACCGCGGCAAGTGCTGCGTGCCCGGACGCGCAAGATGCATCGGCCATTCGTTCTGCGTAAACACGCGCGGCTGCGATGGGTCCTTACCCGAAAGCAAGTTGTAGGTCGATGGCTGCAACGCTGAGTGAATCGCAATATTGCCCAATGCCGACCCGCCGATCCCCAGCACCACGCACGTATCAAATTTCCCCGCGACCGATGCCACCGCGCCCTTCACTGCCGTCGCATACTCCGTCCTGGTCGGGTCCAGCGGCAAGTTTCTCCACCGTTCCCATCCCGTCCCTTTCGTGCGATTGAGTCGCGCAGTCGCGCTCGTAATAGCGTCGTGTGCCTCTGCTCCCGCGCCCAAAATCGCAGAATCAAGTCCATGAGATCCGACACGGTCTGAGAAGCAATTGGCATAGTTCAGTTTCAGCATTGGAATCGAGGGTAGCAACGCGAACTAGCGCGTTCTCGGTCCGCTCTTTGGTACATAACTCCTGCCGCCGTTCACTTCTTTGCCGATTTTGCCGTCTACGCGGCAAATTCGCTCGCCTTCCCAATTCCCAAATTGCACATTCACGGTGTGCTTCGGGTCTCTCTCCCGCAGCCAAAAGCCTTGGAATCGGTACTGCCATAGTCGAAGCACGGAAGCGTCCTCTCTCCGCACGTGCACGCTCGATTGTTGCGGCCGGTCCCATTTCTTAGGGGTCGAACGTGAATTCCAAATACGCTGCCTTGCTCGGTCTTGTCGTTGCTGCCTCTGCCGCGGTTGCTGATCCGACCTTGATCTACTTCAACAACTTCGAGGGCGCAACGCCGAATGTCTCCGGGTTCAGCGGCACGGTTCGGACCTCATACCACTACAACTTCTCGCAGTATCTGGGTCGCTATTCGCAGGTTGAACAGGCTTCCCTCACCATTCTTGCCCCCACAGATGTTGTCCTGCCTCCCCCAGGCTCGCAACTTCGATACACCGTCAGCTGGGACCTCTACATCATCGACTCTTGGGATGCCGGAACCAGCATCTATGGAGATGACCACTGGATCATGACCGCCAACAACCAGCAGGTTTTCAATGAGTCATTCGACAACTGGGGCAATCCGCAGACCTCCCGCGCTCCGGACCTCGGCCCAGTGCAGCTTGGCTATGGAAACACCATGCTCGACTCGATCTACCGTGGATTGTCAGTGAGCTTTGACGGCACTCCCGGCCAGAATCTCGTCCTGAATTTCAGCACCACACCCCTCCAGGGAGTTTGGGATGAATCCTGGGGCATAGACAATATTCGCATCAGCTACGAATACGTCCCGTCACCAGGTGCCGCATCTTTGGGTGCAATCGCCTCAATCGCCGCACTCCGCCGCCGCCGTCGCTAAAAATCTCCGGTGTTCATGCATTTGGCTCCCTCTAGTGCCTAGTGCCAAATGCCTAGTGCCTGTACCTTCCAGAGCGACTCACTAGACCTACCCAGTATTGAGAGAGATCAGGCCGCGCGTCCCCGTTCAGGGTTGATGTGCGGCCTGTTTTTTATTCGACAGGTTCTTCACAAGTTATCCACAATAAACCACCATCAGCCGCCGGAAGTGCACAGTTCCGATACCTAGCACGCACCATATCTTGAAAAAATATCGCAAAATCTCAGTTTATCCCCTAAACGACTTGCAAAGTGGGGCAAAATGGGGCATAATTCCACTCCTTGGCAGACTCTCCCGCTCCATGCTTTCTTGGACAGGCCGAAGCCGTGATCGATTCCAAACAACGTTTGGCGATTCCGGCGAAGTTCAGAAATGAACTCGGTGAAACGTCCGAGAACCTGAAGTGGGCTTGCCTGCCCTGGCCTGCCGGATACCTCATGCTCCATCCCAAGGACCAGTTCCGTGAGATGGCGCAGAACCTCCGAAATCGAATCGCCCCCAACGAGGACGAGTCGAATCTCTGGAGTTCGGTTTTCGGCGAGGCAGAGTGGGTTGAAATGGATTCTTCGGGACGAGTTGTTCTTCCCAAGCGCCATCTTGAACTCACCGGCATCGGCAATCACGTGGTGGTACTCGGGGCAAATCACTGCCTTGAGATTCACGACAAGAGCCGCCGCAAAATCAATGAGCCTGCTGCGTTCTCGCAGTTGCCCTCACTGGTCCGCCGCCTGGAAGATCAACAACGTCTGTGATTTTGAGTTCAACACTCAACTTCACAGGCTTCATGAATAAAACTCCTCGCCGCGGCTCATGGATGGGCCAAATAGCGGCGGGCGGGAATGGTGGCAGCGGAAGTCACCACATCGCACTAGAGGAGAGATAGACCAGTCGCAGGGGAACTTGAGATTGGTCTTTGCCGAAAAACCAAATCAGTACCGAAGACACCTCGCGTGGATCCAGGGACGGTTGAAGCGAGAGGGAACCTTCAAAACCAATAAGACTCGACGCACGGACGCGCATCGAGTCTTATTGGTTTTTGCACCGTGCCACCGGCATTCTTGCGCATTCTTGCCGGTGTTCTTGCTTTGTTTTGGTTCATATCAAGCAAATCTATGAACCAATGCACTCTTATGGTGGTGGAGCGTCTCACGGAGCCGCAGGTCGCTGAGCGAGTGATGGAATTACGTCTTGCGGCAGGACCCAGATTTGTCGATTCTGCAACCGGGGCGTCGTATGGACCCTATGACGCCATGCCAGGCGTAGTGACGGCAGCATCGGCCAACGCCAATGACCTTTCCACGATCTTTTGCACCTTTGTACCCGGACCGAACCAAGACGGAGATATCGACGCAACAGTTGACTGCGTCACGAAGCAATGGCGAGTTTATCAGGATGATCGGACCACTTGCGCAGAGACCCTTCAAAACGCAATAAATGCCGCCGGACTATTATTTATGATAGCGGTGGTTCTTTGCCTTGCGCGATCTGCAATCGCGCCACCGCCGTTCAATCTCGCTGCTGCATTGGTCTGTGCTGCGGCAGCTGCGATTATGATCGCGGCTGGACTCAAATTTGCGCATGACGCCCTTAGAACTTGCATGAACGCCGCTACGCGAAAATTCAAGACGAATATGATCAATAACTGTGGTTTGATAGTTTATGAGATGTGAGTGTTAACAATGGCGAATAGACCGGGAATAAACACGCTGCGACGCGCTAGGTTTTTTGCGGTAGTGGCCTTGCCGCTTGTCTTTGGTCTAATGGCATTCCTGTATATCCGCTTCTCTGGTCACGCTATCATGGATAATAGGGGGCAGCCTTCACTTCCACGAATACTTGTGGTTGGTTTATCCCCTCTTGTTCCGTTCTCGGCAATCGTGTTAAGTCTTTGGCTCCAGCAAAGTGCAGTTCTTCGACGGCGGAGTGCCGCATCGGCCAAGGGTTTTACGCTTTGTTCAAAATGCGAGTATCCCATTGATCTCCGCAACGCAGAAGTCGAACCAGTGACGTGTCCTGAATGTGGTTGCTGCTTGACCGCTGCTGAGCACGCAGCGATCGAAACAGACTGGCGGATCTGGAAATACTGACGCTCTAATTCACACTGACTCGCCTCCTATTTCGCGTAGCACAAGACCCCGACACCAGTCGGGGTCTTTTTCTTTCTGCCTTCCCCTAGTGCCTAGTGCCCAGTGCCCAGTGCCCAGTGCCTAGAAGCTGTTTCAAAACCACAATTTGATAGTTTGAGAAGCGGTTGACGATGAAAAGGTCGGCAAGGAGGCCGATCATGAGCCGGGAATTGGTTCGCCTGACAGATGCGCAGTGGACGAAAATTCGACCCCATCTTCCTA